>NZ_DBPRYF010000048.1:0-254481 GCF_059755235.1 Sulfurisphaera sp. | reverse complement strand
AGGAGAATTGTTATATCATGAGATGTTAGATGAGGAACCAAACACCTTATCTTGTCTATTTAGACTTTCTCATCACAATAATAGGTGCCTTTGCCATATACTCAACAAACTATATAGCATACACTAACACAGTCCCAATATTTGGAACCGTCTATGGCATGATAATAGTTACGCGGGGATTCATGCCATTACTACTTCATAGCGAACTACTTTTCAAGAAGTTGCCATTTGTCCACCTCTTCTTCCTATTCTCAACGATAACGCTAGCTCTACTCCTCAATAACATCACAATATACCTTATAGGAATTTCAATCTCCGCGCTACTCGGTATTTACACTGGAGGATACATATACAACCTGGAAGTTAGCTGGTCAAAGAACTTAAGAGATCCTTCAAAATTCTTCTCACTAATTTCTGGAGCTGAAGCTGTAGCATTTTTCATAGCACCAATACTTACGTACATGACGGTGAACAAGATAGTCTTCCTCACAATTCTGTTAATATCTACGGCTCTCGGGTTCATTCTACTCATGTATTTTGCTCGTCTTGGCGGCGCTGAGATAAAGCCTAGATTCTTCTCTGGAGAGCCGGCATTAATTAGGAAGGCTGCTCTTCTTGCAGCGTTAGCTGGTTTCAACTGGTTCCTCCAGTACCTCTGGATGGGAATGGTGTTTGGGCTTGGGGCTAGGCAAGGTATATCTAGTTTCCTAGTCTTCTTAGCAGTGGAGCTTGAAACAGTCACATATATGACTATCCAGTTCGTGATCAGTAAGAGGGGCATTAAGAGGCTAGCAAGCATGAGAATTGTTTCTATGTTAGTAGCAGTCTATGCACTGGTTGTATTACTATTTACATCTCTCATTTTCGTTAAAATAGACCCAACTGTATTCTTTCTTATATTACTTGCTCTAGCGGTCTTATCAAGCCCACTAGAGCTCCTCATTAATACACTAGTCTCATTTAACGACCGCGCACCTGAGGTCTCCACTATTGTGTTGAGCTTCAACTACATAGGTGGTGGGATTGGATATACCTTATCCTCGCTTCTGCTCAGAATCTAACCATTTTTCGTTAGACTACCTCGTGGCATCAAGGAAAACATGGAGGTAGCGTTCTTAACCACTCCGAGCATTTGGGCTAGTTTACGAACGTTGCGTCCACGCTTCTTGTGTAGATACAGCAAGACTTCCTTAGCCTGGTCAAGGTTCAGTATGCAGTGTCCCATGTTCCACCATGTTATGGGACAGCCCCAGAGACATAAATAGTTTATAGGGACAAGAGGAAAAGACTTAAAAAGAGGGTATATGAATGGCGGACCCGCCGGGATTTGAACCCGGGACCACTGGCTCCGAAGGCCAGCGCTCTGTCCTGGCTGAGCTACGGGTCCATAGTATAAATCTTAATTCGTTCAAAGGATAAATATCTTTTTTCTTCTCGATAAAGTAAAAACTAGATGATATAAGAATATATAGTAAAGCTAGTAGCAGAATAAATGGTATTTATGGTCTATTTGTATTCAGATTTTATTTCTACACATTTATACCAAATGATATTTTTATCACTTTGACTTTATCGAGCTGAAGTTATCTTTTAACTACTTGATGCAGAGATTGTTTAATGTTGCTAATTGTTATAAAAAATTTATTAATAAAATTAAAATTAATTAAATTTGAGTTGTTAAATAACTAAGATTTTATCCCCCTAACATATTTTTGAATCGGTTCTGAAAGACGTCTTGTTAGACTCGAATAGGTAATTTTTTAAGTTAAACAATCATGTGTTGAAATGGTGAAGGTTTTGGTTTTTGAGGAAGATTGGGAAGAAGAGGAATTTGATGAGCTTGATGAGGAAGATTGGGAAGAAGAGGACTTCGAAGAAGATGAATGGTAATTAAAAACAAAGTTTTTTCTTCGATTTTATTTTGATAAAAGGTGTTACTATGAGGGTTGCTGTAATTAACTACGATTTTTGTAAACCAGACAAATGCAACTTAGAATGTATCACATTTTGTCCTATCAATAGGTCAGGGAGTAAAGCAATTGAACTTGCAGAGATAGTTAAAGGCAAACCTATAATTTATGAGGAAACGTGCATAGGCTGTGGTATTTGTATCAAGAAATGTCCTTTTGAGGCAATTGATATTGTTAATCTTCCAGACGAATATGGAGAAGATGTTGTACATAGATATAAGATAAATGGGTTCAAACTCTTTGGTTTGGTTACTCCTAAACGCGGTTATGTAGTCGGTATATTAGGTAAGAATAGTACTGGTAAGTCTACTATTCTCAGAATTCTAAGTGGAGAGATAATTCCAAACTTTGGAGACCCACAAGCTAAACCAACTGTAGATGATGTTCTTTCTCACTTTAAAGGTAAAGAACTTTATGACTATTTTTATCAATTATATAATAAAAAACTTAAAGTAGCACATAAAATTCAGTACGTAGAGTATGCCTCAAAGTATATTAGTGGTAATGTTAGTGAATTGCTAAAGAAAGTAGATCAGAGAGGAAAGGTCGACGAGGTTAAAGAGTTACTTAATATGAGAAACTTTTGGGATAAAGATGTAAAATATCTTAGTGGTGGTGAATTACAGAAGTTACTAATAGCAGCCACTTTACTTAAGGAGGCCGACGTATACTTGTTTGACGAACCTTCTTCTTACCTAGATATTAAAGAAAGAATAAACATGGCCTACGCAATAAGGGAAATGACTAAAGACAAATATGTGCTAGTAGTAGAGCATGATTTAATTGTCCTTGATTATCTTGCTGATTTGGTGAATATAATTTACGGTAAAAGTTCTGTTTACGGAAGAGTATCAAAAACTTATAGTAATAGAGTTGGGATAAATAATTTCTTAAGAGGATTTTTACCAGCAGAAAATGTTAAAATTAGGCAAGAGGAAATTAGGTTCAATCTTAAAGATCTTACAGATTTAGATTTTAATCCAAATGCAATCCAAAAAGTTATTTGGACAGATATAACTAAAAATTTAGATAAATTCTACCTCGAGGTTAAGAGTGGCTTTGCAAGAGAAGGAGAAGTTATAGGAATTGTTGGTCCTAATGGAATAGGAAAGACTACATTTATGCGTATTCTAGTAGGGGAAATTAAGCCTGACACTGGAGAAGTCTTAACAGAAGGTTTAACGTTAGCTTACAAACCACAAAAGATTGTACCAGATTTTGATGGCACTGTACAACAGTATTTAGAGAATGTAAGAAAAGATGTACTTTCTTCCTCATCTTGGTTCTTTGAAGAAGTCATAAAAAGGTTGAATCTACATAGAATTTTAGAGTCTAATGTAAAGGACCTTAGTGGCGGTGAATTACAGAAACTATATATAGCAGGTACTCTGTCTAAAGAAACAGATATCTATGTGTTAGACGAACCATCTTCATATCTTGATGTAGAAGAACGTTATATAGTAGCTAAAGCAATTAAGAGAGTTACAAGAGAGAGGAAAAGTGTTACATTCATGGTGGATCATGATCTGGCATTACATGATTATATAGCTGATAGAATCATGGTATTTGTAGGCCAACCAGGTTCTCATGGCATTGGCAAAACACCACAGAGTCTCATCAATGGTATGAACGAGTTTCTTAAAGAGTTACAAATTACATTTAGGAGAGATATGGAAACTGGAAGACCCCGTGTAAATAAACCAGGTAGTTACCTGGATAGGTTACAAAAGGAAAGCGGAGAATATTATTCGTTAAAAACGATAAAAGAAGAATCTACATAAAGTTTTTATGTGTAGAAAGCATTAAGTATTTGATGAAAACAACTATAAGTGTTATAAAAGCGGATATTGGAAGCCTAGCTGGTCATCATATAGTTCACCCTGATACAATGGCAGCAGCTAATAAGGTCTTAGCGTCTGCAAAGGAGCAGGGAATAATAATAGATTATTATATAACACATGTGGGAGACGACTTACAGTTAATAATGACTCATACAAAAGGTGAACTCAATACTAAAGTTCATGAAACTGCTTGGAATGCTTTTCAAGAGGCTGCAAAAGTAGCTAGAGATTTAGGATTATATGCTGCAGGTCAAGATTTATTATCAGATTCATTTTCGGGTAATGTTAGAGGTTTAGGCCCCGGAGTAGCTGAAATGGAAATAGAAGAAAGAACCTCAGAGCCTTTTGCTGTATTTATGGCTGATAAAACGGAGCCTGGTGCGTATAACTTACCTTTATATAAGATGTTTGCTGATCCTTTTAACACGCCTGGTTTAGTTATAGACCCAGCAATGCACGACGGATTTAAGTTCGAAGTGCTAGATGTTTATCAAGGAGAAGCCGTAACACTTAGCGCTCCTCAAGAGATCTATGATTTGCTAGCTTTTATTGGAACTCCTGCAAGATATGTGATAAGGAGAGTTTATAGGAATAGTGATAATATGCTTGCGGCAGTAGTATCCATAGAAAGACTTAATCTTATTGCAGGAAAATATGTAGGAAAAGATGATCCTGTAATGATTGTTAGATTACAGCATGGATTACCAGCATTAGGAGAAGCCTTAGAGGCCTTTGCATTTCCTCATTTAGTTCCAGGGTGGATGAGAGGTAGTCACTACGGTCCATTAATGCCAGTATCTCAAAGAGATGCTAAAGCTACTAGATTCGATGGTCCACCAAGATTATTAGGTTTAGGCTTTAATGTAAAGAATGGGAAACTGGTTGGTCCTTCCGATTTATTTGATGATCCAGCATTTGATGAAGCAAGGCATTTAGCTAATACTATTGCTGATTATATGAGACGCCATGGCCCGTTCATGCCTCATAGACTAGAACCAACAGAAATGGAGTATACAACATTACCTTTAATACAAGAGAAATTGAAGCCAAGATTTAAGAAAGAAAGTGATGTATATAAGGTAAAAGAAAGCATATATGCTAAAGAAGAAAGCCAAGGTCATGATTAATTTTTTCTTCTTATCTCCTTACTTTAACTTAAGGTGAAATAATTGGGTAACGTGTACACGAAGGACATCAAAAGAGTGGCTATTCAATTGTATGAGAAATTCAAAGATCAATTATCTACCGATTTTAAAACTAACAAAAAATTTGTAGATAGTTACGTAGACGTTCAATCGAAAAAAGTTAGAAATAGAATAGCAGGATATTTAACTAGGTATGTTAAGATGCAAAAAACTCAGGCTAAAAAGGAGGCTACAGAAGAGTATATTGAAGGTGAAGAATAAATAATGGTAAATGTCATTTTTAAAGGTCCTCTTGCTACTTCTTTTGGAAAGGAAAAAATCAGTTTACCTAATTCTTATTCTAACATTTATGATTTGTTAAACGATATCGATATAAATGGAATTTTAGTTAATAATGATAGAATTAAATCAGGGTATATAATATTAATTAATGGTAAGGATTATAGGTTACTTGAAAATAAGAAAATTGATGATAATGATGTAATAGAAATAATTCCAATTAACCATGGTGGATAGCTGAATGTATGTTAAGGAGCTTCATGAAGACGATTTTAAGAAATATATAAATTATGACTCGAAGTGTATAACTCAAATAACTAATTTTATCCCTGATAATATAATATTGGCTCAAGTTTGTGAAATTTTCCATTATTATATTAACTCTGCAAAAAATATAAAAATAAAGGCACCTTCTATTTTTTTCCTGGCATTATTGTATGGTTCTTCGAATATTAAGGATATATTAAACCAAATAACTGAATCACCAAGAAAATTCCTTGTACAATGTTGTACTGATGAGAAATATAGTGACACAAAGATAACTAGTAAGGAAACGAGGTTAAAACTTAGCAAAGTAGCTATAAGTTCGCTTGACTCTCTATTATAATATATTACAGTAAATTACATGAATAATAGGTACTTAGCATTAGTTCTACTGCTCTTAGGAGGGTATTTACTTTTAAACTCTCTGCACATTATATCATATAATCCTCTGTATATTTCAGCTATTATAATTCCATTAATCCTACTCCTTATTATTATATCTAGATTGAAGATAGGAAAGAAAATAGAAAAACTATTAATTAAATCATCGATAGAAAACTCATTATATACGGTCCAACTAGAAGATGGTGAATATTATTTTTTGGGTTTTAAAGTAATTGGAAAAGAAAATAATGAAATTAAAATTGATTATGGGAAAGAATTAGAGCAAGCGATAGACGCTGTTCAACGTAATAAGACTAGATATCTTAAGGTTGCAATAATAACGTTACTAGATCCTTTACCTGGGAGTGCAATTCTCTTTTATGTCAAAAAAGATAATAATATGAACAAGGAATTTTTGTTAAACGAGGCTATAGTAATAAAGAGTACGATAGAAAGTGTAGCTCCTCATATTTCACTTGAGCCAATAGGATTAAATACTAATTCAATCCTACCTATGCCCAAAGCATTAGGAAGTGTTGTGTACGGAGGATATGTAAGTCAAAAGAAGTTTGATATAAAATCTGATCATAATATTTTTGGAGAGTATGATATTGAAATTGGAAGAATAATTGGAAATAATGAAATGCCTATAGGTATAAGATCAGATGATGTCTTTAAGCATGTGGCTATATTTGGATCTACTGGAAGCGGTAAATCAAATACTTCTGCATTATTAGCTAGAGAATTTTTTAAAAAAGGGTTTGATGTAATTATTTTAGACTGGCATGGAGAATATAGGCAAATATTGCCAGAATTTACTTTTTATAGCGAGAAAAACTATCTTACACTGAATCCTATTGATGTAGATGATCTGACTGCTATTGATATAGCAGAAATTATTGGAGATGCGTTAGAGTTAACAGAACCGCAGAAGTTCGTATTATATCTCGGTCTGGAAGTGCTTAATCAAATGAAAGAGTTTGATTTTAAAACTTTGCTACAAGTTATATCTTCGAGCCTTTCAGATAACACCTACATGCAGAGAGATATAAAATTTGCACTAACAAGAAAAATTATCATGTTATTTTCTGGTTTAGGTGAGAAATTAATATCGTCAAAAAATGGATATACATACATAGACTTGGCAGAGAAGTTAAAGGGAGGGAATATAATAGATCTAAGCTTTATTAGAAATATAAAGCTTAGGAAACTGTACGCTATGATGATTTTAAAATTCTTACTAGAATATATAGTAGAGACTAAAAATAATTCAAGAAAAATACTTATAATAATAGAAGAAGCTCAGAATTATTTTAATCAGTCCAATGTAATTATAAATAAGGCTTTGCAAGAAATTAGAAAATTTAATGTTGGGATATGCATTATATCACAAAGCCCCTCAAACGTAGACCCAGAAGTTATTAAAAATACCAGTATAAAGATAATACACTCTATAAAATCAAATATTGATAAAAAAGTTATAGCAGATTCATTATCTTTAGACAAAGAAGAAATACAAATACTTGATAAATTAGATGTTGGAGAAGCAATATTAGTAGCTCCAAATCTCAGAAAAGAAGTTATAGTTAAGATAAAAAAAATTTAGTCTTCTTCATGTCCTCCTGCTTTCTGTTCTGGTTTTGATTCTGATTTCTTTCCTGCTGCAATTAGATCATCTATTCTTAATATTAATGTAGCTGCTTCTGTTGCTGCTTTTATTGCATTCATTTTAACTACTGCTGGCTCAATAACACCTAATTTCCACATATCTTCTACTTGACCATTAAATACATTTATACCATGCCATTTGTTAGCCTCATTTTCGTGAGCACTCCTTAACTTTACTAACAAATCAATAGGATCATAACCTCCATTCTCTATTAATATCATTACTAGGTTTTCTAATGCATTAGCATAAGCTTCTATGGCTAATTGCTCTTTTCCACCTATTTGTGGTGCATATTTTCTTAGTCTTTTAGCAATCTCTAATTCAACTGCTCCTCCACCTGCTACCGCTCTACCATCTCTTATTACATCTGCTACTGTACCTAGCGCATCCCTTAGTGCTCTTTCTGTTTCATCCACCACTCTTTCTAAACCTCCTCTTATCAATATGCTGACTGCTTTTGGATTCTTAGCTCCTTCAACAAATACCATTTTGTCTTCTCCAACTTTTCTTTCTTCAACTAATGCCGCATATCCTAGATCTTGAGAGGTTAATTCATCAATGTTAGATACAACTCTTCCACCAGTTGCTCTAGCTAATTTCTCAAGGTCACTCTTTTTAGCTCTTCTTACTGCTAATATACCCTTCTTCGCTAGGTAATGTTGAGCTACTTCATCGATTCCTTTCTGGCATATTACAACGTTCGCACCAGTGGCTGCAATTTTGTCTACCTTCTCTCTAAGTAAGTTTTCTTCTTCTTCAAGGAACTTTTGCATCTGGGTTGGATCATTTATACGTATTTCCGCATCTAATTCAGGTTTTTCTACCTCTAATGAGGCATCGAGAAGTGCAATTTTGGCATTTTCAACTCTCTTTGGCATACCTGGATGGACTACTTCCTTATCAACTACTATTCCATAAATTATCTGTGTGTCATTTATGCTCCCGCCATGCTTTTTAACTATTTGTATATTATCTAGATCTACGTACCATTTATCTCCTCTTAATTCAGCAACTTGAGTTACAGCTTTTGCTACTATATCAGATAGGTATTCTCTAGCTCCGGCAACAGCTTTACTATTTAAGGATGTCATAGCAACTTTTTTCAATATATCCATGTCATTAACTGAAACTTTTTGAGCAATTTCTTCAATCGTCTTAAGTGCTTGCTCTTCTGCTTTCTTATAACCGCTTACAATAATAGTAGGATGTATTTCTTTATATAATAATTCTTCTGCTTTCTTAACTAATTCACCAGAAAGTATAACTGCAGTTTTTGTTCCATCTGCTGTTTCTTCATCTTGTCCCTTAGCTATTTGTACTAAAAGTTTTGCAGCAGGGTGCTGGAGATCCATTTTATCAAGGATTGTTGCACCATCATTTGTGATTGTTATATCTCCTAAGCTATCTACTAACATTTTATCCATTCCCCTAGGTCCATAGGTGCTCTTTAACGCCTCTTCCACTGCTTTTACTGCAGCTATGTTTATTCTTAGAGCTTCTTTTCCATATGTTCTACTTGAACCTTCTTTTAAAATTATAACAGGAATACCTTCTGGAGTAGTTGCAACTGTAGCAGTAGTTGACATAAAACTTTCACCGCTAAAACCTCATAAGAAGTGGTTATATAAAAAATTTACTCTAACTAATATCTTTTAGTCTGTTCATTAACTAATTTCGGATCTATCTTTCTCTTTAATAGACTCTGAATTTTTAATTTATCTTTGACTTTTAATTTAGATAATATTTTTTTCATATATTTATCACTTATATTTAAATTTCTTTTTAATTTATTAAATTCTTTTTTGTCGAGCAAATATATTCCAACAGCCAGCTTATATTTTGAATTTTTTGATCTAAATTGAGGTAAAGTATCCATTATGTCGTATAAGATTAATAATCTCTCATTATTTTCTAAAATTTTCATTGTATTTAAGGATGATTCTTTTATTGATGAACCATTATAAATTATCGTTTTTCTTAATTTTCTCTTATTTTTCTTAATTTTCTCTTTATATTCATTTAATCTCTCTAATTTTTTGAAAAAATTATAATAAGCATACTTAGGCGTTATCACTACGTCATCAGACGTTTCATATAGATTATCATAGTATATTTTATCTATCACTGATGCGCATTTTGAGCAAACCATGTCCCCAGTTTTATAATCCCAGACTATTTCACTACTTCCACAATATGGGCATTTCATATATAAAATGAACTAAAGAAGTATATTTGACACTTATAAGCTATAACTTGAATTTAGAGGGTGATGAGTGAAGATATTGATATAAAGATAGTATCAAATGATCTTAAACAACGTGGCAGAAAGACCACAGCAAGTGGTAAATATATTTTCATTTCTATGTCTAATGAGTTAGAGTATATTGTATATCCAGTTAACGAGAACAAGGTTATTGATGTAAAGGAATTGGAAAATTTCGTAGATTTTTCAAGTAAAATTAAAAAGAAAGGAGTTTTAGCAGTAGTTGATAAGTATGGCGATGTTACATATTACTTTTTATCGGAGATAAAATTAGGTAAGAGGTGAATAATATGGTTTCCTATGAACCTGTAAGAGGAATGAAAGATTATTATAATGATGAATTATACAAAATAAAGATAGTTGAGAATGCGTTCTTGAAAATTGTAAAGCTAGCTGATTATAAAGAAGTTGAAACGCCCATAGTAGAGGATTTTAGATTGTTCGCATTAAAAGGAGGAGAAGAGCTAAGAAACACTATGTATGTTTTTAAAGACAAAGCAAACAGAGAAATAGCATTGAGACCAGAGTTTACACCCAGTATTGTTAGGTTTTACCTTAACTCTTTACAGCATTTACCTAAGCCTATACGTCTATACTATCTGGGTACCGTCTATAGATACGATGAGCCTCAATTCGGTAGATATAGAGAATTCAGACAAGCAGGAATAGAATTGTTAGGATCGTCTAATATCTTAGCCGATCTGGAAGTTCTTCAGATAATTATTCAAATATATAGAGAATTAAATTTGTTAGAGCGAATACAAATAAAGTTAAATAATATAGGTATAATTAGGAAAATTTTATCCAAAATGGGCGTAAATGAAGAGAAACAAGAGCATATATTACATTTGATAGATAAGAATAGAATCGATGATGCTTTATCAGAGTTACCAAAGAGCGAATACATAGATCTACTTACACTAATACTTAATATAAACCATCTAACTGAAAATGATTACGTAAAATTAAAAGAAGAAATAGAAGAGAAATACAAAGTAGAAAATCTTGTGCAAGAAATTGATAAAATATTAACCATAAAAAATATAATAACGACTCTAGGTGTAAATTCATATGTTAACTTAGGTTTTGTTAGAGGATTAGCATATTATACTGGATTAATATTTGAAGTTGTTCATCCATCTGTCCCATTTAGTATTGCTGGTGGCGGAAGATACGATAATTTAGTAGAGTTATATGGTGGAAATCCTACTCCTGCGGTAGGTTTTGCAATAGGTATCGAAAGAACGGCGTTGGTTTTGGATAATTTACAGAAAAATGAAATTTATCCTAAAATTAGTGTTATAATATTATCGGAAGATGGACTCCAGTATGGAATAAGTATTATAGATAAACTAAGGAGTAATAACTATGTTGCAGTATTAAATCTTAAATGCAGTCCAGTATCTAAGTTAATTCCATTATACGCTGAAGAAGGCTTCTCTCATTTAATATTCATTGGTAAGAAAGAACTAGAAGAGAAAACATTAACTATAAAGAATTTGAGAACAAAAGAGCAGATTATAGTAAAAGAAGAAAACCTAATCGACTATCTTAAGCAAATAATTTAAGTTATAAAACACTCATTTTCATGGGTTATTAAAATATGGAAGAATTACCCGCAACAGCTTTGGGAATTAAACTTAATGAGGGCATAATTCTAGCAGCAGAAAGGAGATTAAGTTATGGTGGCTTTGTACTTAGTAGATCAGCAAAGAAAGTATTCAAGTTAGGTAGATTCGGTATAGCCGGAGCTGGTATAATGGGAGATATCCAAACACTCACACGTATTATGAACATGGAGATAAAATATTATGAGATGTATAATGGTAAACCCATTTCAGTAAGGTCTGCAGCTAAGCTACTATCAGTTATTCTATACCAATATAAATGGACTCCTTTTATTTCTGAACTTCTGTTTGGAGGAATAGATGAAGAAGGGCCCAAACTTTTTGTTTTAGATCCAATTGGATCCTTAATTGAAGATAATTACGCTGCTGTTGGTTCAGGTGCAAGAGTAGCAGTGGGTGTGCTAGAAGCCGAATATGATCCAAATACTCCATTAGATAAAGGTAAAGAGATTGTAACCAAAGCAATAAAAGCCGCTATAGAGAGAGATACTACTTCCGGAGACGGTATAGATATCTTAACAATAAAAAGAGATAATACCAGTACAGAAGATTTCATTAAGATTTTTTAACACAATAATATACATGATCCATCATATTGAAGATTTTATCACCTATTAGACCATTATTGCTATATATTTTTACTATCAAGCCATACAGTGATATTTGATCCAATACTTTTTCTCCTTCCTTTCTTTCATAGAAAAGATAGCCATGAGCACAAAAATCATTTGAAGTAAATGTAGGTTTTTCTCTAGATATAATCATTTTTACCTTTTCTTCTTGCTTAAATATGTTTATAGTATCTATAATATCAAATTCAACATAATAGTTATCACAGTTCATTTTAACTATATATAATCCTTTTAAGCTGCCTCGATCGATCGATACTATCTTACAATCTGTCTCCAATTTACCTTCGACTTGAATTGACATATGAGAAGTAATAGTTTAATCTTAAATAATATTAACTGTTATTCAATTTGATGAGTAGCAGAAGAGTTGCAACAGAACTAAATTCCTTGCTAGATAAAGCGATCATTGTAAGACTTGTAAACAATAAGGTATATGATGGAGTATTATCTTCATATGAGTTATCCCCATTTCTCTTAGTTTTAACGAATGCAAAAGATAACGATAATAACAATTACTATAAGGTAATCTTAAACGGTACTTCCATAACTGAAATTCTAGTAAAATCATCACCTATATTTAATCCAAGAGAATTTGCAGATTTAGTAACAAAAGAACTTAATTTAAGGGCAGCTGACACAAAAATATATGATGAAGCAGGAGTAGTCGTTATATTAGATAGAATTAAAGTTTCTGAGGTCGGAGTAGAAGGAAGCGGTCCTTTGGCTCAAAGAGTTTATGATCTTTTTAATGATTATATTAATAAAAAGAGAAAAGGAGCCTAAAATGGTTGGAGAGTTTGAAGTAACAGATGAAGATCTTGCTGGAAGAGTTGGCTTGTTAATTACTAAAAGTGGAAAGCTTGAGACACCCGCTTTTTTTCCCGTCATAAACCCCTTCAAATCAGAAATCACAACTAGAGATATCGAGGAAGTAGGTTTTAAAAATATTATAACTAATGCGTATTTAATTAAAAAGAAATTTGGAAAAAATATCGACATTCATGAATTATTAAACTTTAATGGAATTATTATGACCGATTCTGGGGCTTATCAGATCCTTCAGTACGGTAATATAGAGGGTTCTAATAGAGAAATAGTACAGTATGAAAAAGAAATCAACACTGATATTGCAGTATTTTTAGATCTTCCTACAGGTGATACTGAAAATAGAGAAGAAGCTGTTAATAGCGTCAATACTACATTAGAGAGAGCAAAAGAAATTGAAGATTTAATAAAAGAAGATGAAAACAGAATTTGGGTTCATCCGATACAAGGAGGAAAATTTCTTGATCTGATCAGTTATTCTGCATTAGAAGCCGATAAAAATGAAATGTTTAAAATGTTTGCTTTAGGTAGCCCTACAGTAGTTATGGAGAGATATGATTATTCTTTGCTTATTGATATGATATTCTCAGCTAAGAGTAATGTAAGCAGAGGAAAACCTTTTCATTTATTTGGCGGAGGGCTACCACATATTATACCATTAGCAGTCTCTTTAGGTGTAGATTCTTTTGATTCTGCTTCTTATATATTATATGCGAGAGATAATAGATATATAACAAGAAGTAGAGTATACAGATTAGAGGAACTAGAATATTTCCCTTGCTCATGTCCAGTATGTCTTAGACATACGCCTAAAGATTTATTACAACTGCCGAAAAATGAGAGAATAAAGTTATTGGCTCTTCATAATCTCTATGTTATTAAAGAAGAAATAAATGCTACTAAACAAGCAATAAAAGAAGGTAGATTATTTGAATACATCCAAGAAAAGGCCTATTCTCACCCAGCAGTTTATACAGCATTCAGAAAACTACTAAAGTATAAGGATTATTTAGAGAAATATGATCCCAGAGTAAAAGGAGAAATAAAGGGAATATTCCTATTTGATAATAATTCATTAGAAAGACCCGAAATTGCCAGGCACGAAAAATTTATGTCCACTTACCCAGCCAATAATGATACAGCAATAATAATATGTAATAGATCTAATCCTATTAGGACTACTACATATAATGCAGATGTTTATTTGTTTGATCCATTTTATGGGTTAATACCTAAAGATTTATGGGAAGTATACCCTTATTTTCAAACAGAGCATCCTTCAGAAGAAATTGATCCAATAGTTTGGGAAAAAACAAAGAGGAAAGTTATTGATTTTCTAAGAAGTAAAAAATATAAGAAGGCTGATTTTATAGGCTGTGAAAAGTATAATTTACATATAGACTCTATTCGATCCTCCCTTGGTTAATTCTTTTTGAACTAATTCTAATTGTTTTTGTAATTCTTCTTCTATTTTTTTAGCATCTTCGTATAGCTCTGAAGTGTCAACTTTAAGCCCATAAATCTTATTTATCTCTTCGATTGCTATGGCTGCGGCTGCTGGATCTATTCTCTCTCTGTCTGCATAAGGTAATAAAATAGCGCTTGGTAACTCCTCGATTTCCGCATATATAGTAAAGAGCGCTAAAGGTCCTATTATTAGCAATTGTTTTTCCATCAAAGGATAAGGTAAATTAAGTTTACTAGACGACGTTTTAAACCATCTTAAATTACTGCTATCTGTTTTATATCTTTTATCAAGCCCTCCTATGAGAAGCATATCAGATACTTGTATTTTCTTTAACCATTTTATTATTTTTTCAGAAAACTCATTCATTTCTTTCTGTAATGGTAGAAGATGACTTAGAAGCACTAAAACGTGGTTCTGGTTATCATAAAATAGTTCAAATGGAGTTGCTAGTCCATATTCATCGATAAAAGTTACATCACGTAAATATTTAGTCAAGATAAACCCTACTCTTTTCATATTTGTTTTTAATACTAAATATCTTGTTGCAATATATCCTACTTCTCCAAGAGTTCTGAAGCCAGTAATAAATCTAGCTCCTTTAAGCTCTTCTTCAGTAATCCCTTTAAGAACTATTTTAATCGACATTTTTTATACCTCTCTTTACAATTACAGCTAAACCTCTTTTATATTGTTTTACTTCCTCTCCAGAAACCCTAGCCCTACCTATTCCAATAAGGTTATCGTTCTCGTCTACTAGTAGAACTTCATCCCCTGCTCTTATATTTTTATCAGCGTCTACTACAAACTTACAAAATGCGTTCTTTCCTTCTTTAATGAACTCTGCTACATCTGATTGAAGTATAAATCTAAAAGAAGGAGGAGAAGAACAATTTTTTATAATGTTCCCAGAGCTATCTGTTAACGAAAATAAATTGTCTTGAGCTCTAAGAACTAAATAGAGTTTTTTATCCTCTGTTAATACATTTCTTATTCTATTTGTAGTTAAAGATTTTTGTATTAAAAATGTTCTGTTATCTGGGAACAAACATGAGGCTATTTCATGAGAGAATTGATAAGATGCTATACTCTTTAAATATTCTATTTCATTAGTTTCTGCTCTTAATGGCTTCGTTAAGTTAAACATACTTTTCTTTTCTTTCACTAATTTTGGGCTTATTATTTTTTATCCTTATTTTTTCTATAGCGTTTAATAGATCAGCCATTGTTACGTTTTTCCTAGAGTTTCTTATTGCTAGGTAGCCTGCTTCAGTACATACATTTTTTATCTCAGCACCGCTGAACTCGTCAGTCAATCTTGCAAGTACATCATATTCTATTTTACCATCAGTTTTCATTTTACTTAGATATATTCTAAATATTTCTTTCCTACTTTCATAATTTGGTAATGACACTTCTATTATTCTATCAAATCTACCTGGTCTTAGTAGAGCTGGGTCT
The DNA here is from genome assembly GCF_059755235.1 of Sulfurisphaera sp. Taxonomy (NCBI): domain Archaea; kingdom Thermoproteati; phylum Thermoproteota; class Thermoprotei; order Sulfolobales; family Sulfolobaceae; genus Sulfurisphaera; species Sulfurisphaera sp. The sequence goes on along the minus strand of NZ_DBPRYF010000048.1, from coordinate 238,655 downwards.
AAAATGTCTAACCTATTCGTAGCAGCAATTATCTTCACGTTATCCAGGGGTTTAAATCCATCTATCTCTGCCAGTAGTTGCATCAGTGTTCTTTGCACTTCCCTTTCTCCGCTTGTTCCCATATCAACTCTTTTAGCTCCTATAGCATCAATTTCATCAATAAATACAATGCTCGGTGCTTTTCTTCTAGCTAACTCAAATACTTCTCTAACTATCCTAGCACCTTCTCCGACAAATTTCTGTGCAAACTCTGATGCAACAACTTGTATAAACGTTGCGTTACTTTCAGTTGCTACTGCTTTAGCAAGCATTGTTTTGCCAGTGCCGGGTGGTCCATACAATAGAACTCCTTTCGGTGGTTCAATTCCTATCTCTTTGAATAATTCTGGGTTTTTAAGAGGTAATTCTACTACTTCTCTAAGTTCATTAATTTGTTCTTCTAACCCACCTATCTCAGAATAATGAAGATTAGGCTTTTCAACTACTTCAAAAGATTTAACATAGACATCTTCTCTGCTCGGTAATATCTCAACAATAGTTGAACCTCTCTGTGTAATCGCTACTGAAATACCTGGCTTAAGTTTTTGAAAATCAATATTAGAGGACACATTAACTACTAAATTAGGACCAGAAGAACTTCTTACTACTACTTTACCATCTGGTAATACGTCCAAGACTGTAGCCTCTATATATGGTGGAGCTAACAACTTTTCGAGCTCTCCTTTATACCAATTTAAATCTTGACGTAATTTATCTAATTCTTTAGTTAGAGATTCTATCTTTTCCTCTAGTAATCTTACTATAGGATCATCACTGTTATTGTAATTTTTAGCTCTGTAGCTATCCAATTCTCCTGACAATTTACCCCATATAATACTTGATCAATTAAACCTAAAAATGTTTAAGAGTAGTAATAAAGAGTATATATTATGCAAAACTCTGTTACGAAATACTGTGAGATGTGTGGTGCTCCTATAAAAGGTAAGGGAATTACTGTGTCTTATGAAGGGAGTATTATTACAGTATGTCCTAATTGTTACAATAAAATTAAAAAATCAGCAAAAATTGTAGATGAAAGAGAACTGAAGAAAAATGAAGAAATGAAGAAAAAAATAAAAACGTCGGTACCAAAACTGTCTAATGAAGTGGAACTCGAAGTAGTAGATGATTATTATAAAATGATCAAAGAAGCAAGAGAAAGATTAGGTTTATCACAGCAACAATTAGCTCAGCAATTAAAGGTTTCAGAAAATATAATAAAAAGATTTGAAAGTGGGAAACTAAAACCAACAATACAGCAAGCAAAGCAATTAGAAAAAATCCTTGGGATAAAATTACTTCAGCCAATTGAGTCAGACGAAGGGACAGAAGACACAGATTTTGAGTTAACCTTGGGAGATGTGGCCAATATTAGAGAGGGGAAGAAGTGAAAGCAGTCTTATTTACATCAGAGGAATATAAAGACGAAGCATTATCATTAGCTGAAACTGCTTTATATGAAGTAGTAAAAATATATAAAAGTCCAAGGAAACCTAATCCAAAGTTTTACATACAAACTGATAAAGTAGAAGAAATAAAAAATATGGAAGAAGTAGAAGCAATTATAATTTTTGATCTTTTAAGATCTCGTCATTTTATAAACTTAAACAAAGAATTGTTAGGAAAGAAAATACTAGATAAAGTTCTTTTATTGCTAGAGATATTTGCACTCCATGCAGGTTCTAAAGAAGCAAAATTACAGATAGAATTAGCAAGACTAAGATATGAACTACCAATTCTAAAAGATATGTATAAAAGAAGCAAAATTACAGAGCAGCAAGGTCCATTAGGAGCAGGTGTTTATGGAGTAGAAAGTGCGATTAGATTGTACCAAAGAAGAATTGTAAAAATAAAGAAAGAGTTAGAAGAATTGAAAAACGCAAGAGAAGAACAGATTAAGAGAACAAATTTTAACACTGTTGCAATTGTTGGATACACAAATGCAGGAAAGACTACAATCTTTAATTATTTAACCGGACTAAACCAAAAAGTTGATTCCTCAATGTTCACTACAACAGCTCCTAAAAGACATGCCATACCAATAGACAGTACAAAAGTTATGATAGTAGACACAGTAGGATTCATTAGAGGTATTCCTCCACAAATAATAGAAGCATTCTTTGTAACATTATCTGAAGCTAAATATGCCAATGGACTCGTACTAGTACTGGATTCATCTCTTTCCGATACTATGCTATTAGAAATGCTTCAAAGTTCTCTACAAACCTTACGTGAACTAGGAGTTTCTGGGAAGCCTATGATTATTGTGCTGAATAAAACTGATAAAAATGCAGATAAAAGAGAAATAGAACACAAAATAGAGTTAATAAAGCAAGTTTCCTCATCACTTTATTCACCAGTGATCGATATTCTTCCAGTATCAGCATTAAAAGGTACAAATATGAATATTTTAAGGGATAAAATATTAACGCTCCTTCAGAACTAAAAGAGGTTTATGTTTTAAGACTTCATCACAGACCAGAGAGAGATAAAAGAGTCACAACACATGTAATATTAGTAGCTAGAGCTTTTGGTGCTAAAGGAGTTTATGTCCAAGGCGAAGACAATTATTTAGTTACTACGCTAAATAAAGTAAAAGAAAATTGGGGAGGAAAATACTTTACTCTAGAATTTGTTAAAGATCCAATGAAATTAGTGGAAGACTGGAAAAAAGAGGGAGGGGTTGTAGTTCACTTAACAATGTATGGAATTCCTATTGACGAAGTCAGTAATAAAATTACACAAATAAACGGTAAAATATTGGCTATTATTGGTTCAGAAAAAGTAGAGGGATGGTTCTATCATAATTCAGATTATAATGTTGCTATAGGTAATCAACCCCATTCTGAGGTAGCTGCATTGGCAATTTTCCTGGATAGAATATATAAGGGTGGAGAACTAAATATACAGTTTAGTGATGCTAAATTATCAATTATACCCCAAGATAAGGGGAAGAGGGTGAGGAAAAATGAGTAGTAGAGCTGAAGAACTTATTATAAGTTTAGCAAAAGATTTGGTAGGGGATGATGCAGCAGAACTTTTGAAGTTTTTGCTTAGGAAAAGAATAGAAATGACAGACGATGATATATCAAAAGAGCTGAATATAAAAGTGAATGAAATAAGAAAGAAATTGTATCTTTTAGCAGAACAAGGCTTTATTACTTATCGTAAAACTAGAGATAAAGATTCAGGTTTGTTCATTTACTATTGGAAAGTTAATATAGATCAGATAAATGATTTATTGATTAACAGAAAGAGGCTTGTATTAGAAAAACTAAAAACAAGATATGAGCAAGAAAAAGAAGCCTCTTACTATTACTGTTCACAAGATAATATATTATATAGTTTCGATGAAGCATTAGAAAATGAATTCAAATGTCCAAAATGCGGTTCCCCCTTAGATTATTATGATTCAGAGAAAACAAGAGCTTTCCTTAATTACAAAATTAGTCAACTAGAAAATGAGATAGAAAGAGAGACAAAGCATGGAGCTAACAACCATTGATCTCTTTTCTGGGGCTGGAGGTTTTTCTTTAGGCTTTAAAAAACAAGGTTTTAACATAAGACTAGCTATAGACATTAACCATGCAGCTGCGCGTACCTATTCAACTAATTTCCCAGAGACTATTGTTATAGAGGATGATATAAGAAGTATCACAGGGAAAGACATAGAATATTTTGTAGGGAAGAAAGTAGATATTGTAATAGGTAGTCCACCTTGCGAGCCATATACAGCTGCTAATCCCTTAAGGATGAAAGAGCCTTTAGATAGACTCTATCTTGATCAAGATGGGCAATTGACATTAGAGTATATTAGGCTAGTAGGAGAGTTAAAACCTAAATTCTTTGTTATGGAAAATGTTCCATCGATTATAGGTACTGACAGCCTAAGATCTGCTATTGAATATGAATTTAATAAAATCGGGTATAAAGTCTTCTTTAATTTTTTAAAAGCAGAAGATTACGGTAATCCGTCAAAAAGAACACGTGTATTTATAAGCAATATAGAACTTAGACCGCACAAAATAAATAAAAAGAAAACTGTACTAGATGCAATTAGTGATTTACAAGGACGTTATGACGTTCCAAATAATGAAATCCAAGAATTAAGTGAAGATAAAATTAAGGAAATAGCTAAACTAGGTTTTGAAGACTATTTAACTATGTTTAGAGGAAGTTCTGGAAGAAGTATTCCTCTATATATTAGGCTAAATCCTTATGACATAGCGCCTACTGTATTAGGTAATTCGAGATTTATTCATCCATTTGAGAATCGATTCTTAACTGTAAGAGAGCAAGCCAGATTAATGTCGTATCCAGACGATCATATATTCTTAGGAGGAAGAGATGAACAGTATAATCAAGTAGGAGAAGCAGTTCCAGTAGTCTTATCTACCGCAATTGCGCGAGAAATAATGGGTAAAGTATATGGAATTGTTAATAGTACTACATAACGTCAGTAGTACACAAAGAATTATTGACTTTGCAAAATTGGTATTTAATATGAATATAAATTATTTTATTCTAACAAAAGTAGGTGGTGTGGGGGCACAGGCAGGAATACCAGAAGTAAGTAAAATTGCTTATAAGAATAAAAAGCCGTTTATTGTTCTTCCAGATCTAAAAGACGCAATAGAGTTATTTAAACCCGAGAGTGTTTTTATTTTCACCCAAGCTGCCGAAAAAACGTTCAATAAAGACCTAATAAGAGATAAGAATAGAGTAATGTTTGTATTTTCAGGTAATGAAGTAGGGTTTAATAAACTTGAACTTAATCTTGGCGAACCGGTAAAAATAGAGGGTTTAAATAATGAGATATCTTCAGTAGCATTAGCTGGAATTGTAGCTTATTGTATAATGAACGATGGAAAGATTTTAAAGTAGCAAATGAGTATTTTTTAGCGGGCCCGTCGTCTAGCCTGGTTAGGACGTCGCCCTGACACGGCGGAGGTCCTGGGTTCAAGTCCCAGCGGGCCCACTATGTCATGTATAATTTTTAATAAGGTACAAGTACAAATGAATTTTGTTTTTGAATGTCACACTTTAGTTGAATTATATTATTCTTTTTAACTTTTATAATTTCCTTAATTAATAATGAAAAGATTATTTAGAAATAATTGCTATATCAAATAACTAGACGAAAATACAATATATAATTGAAGATTATCTGTTAATTTATAAATAACTAGAAATAAAAAGAAAGCCGTGAGAAGTCCCGCCGCGGGGACTTGAACCCCGGACCACCCGGTCACTGCGTGCCCTCCTTGCCCTACAGCCGGGCGCTCTACCGGGCTGAGCTACGGCGGGTCTCCATTTCTATTACATATCATCTTTGCTAATAAGTTTTACCGTTATAATTTGAGGGGTAATAAACTAGAGATATAATCTAAACTTTGATTCTTAATAAAGCATAAGAATTATTAAAGGGTACGAGATATCTTTCCCCTTACAAACAATAACCTAAACCTATTCATATTATTATTTATTTTAAAATAATTAGTAATGGGCCCGCGGGGACTTGAACCCCGGACCACCCGGTCTCTCAAAGTACGGAACACACCACCTATATGAGCCGGGCGCTCTACCGGGCTAAGCTACGGGCCCAATTAAGAAATATGCAAAAATGATTTAAAAGAGTTGCGCTTATGTCGTAACTTATGTATCACAAAATTATGTACCATATTTCCATTGTTTTGTGTATTCTATTTGCTCTTGTGTCATTTGCTCTATTTCTATTCCCATACCCTTAAGTTTTAGTCGTGCTACAGTTTCATCGATATCTAAAGGTACGTTGTATACTTTTTTATCTAATTTGTCTTTGTTCTCATAGATATATTTTACAGATAGTGCTTGATTTGAGAAACTAAGATCCATTACCTCACTAGGATGTCCTTCTGCAGCTGCTAGATTAACGAGTCTTCCTTTAGCAAGAAGATAAACTCTTTTATGGTTAGGTAACTGATATTCCTCTAAGTTTGGTCTTATAACTCTTGAGGACAAAGCTATTTCTTTAAGTCCTTTAACATCAATTTCGACATTAAAATGCCCAGAATTTGACAATATTGCACCATCTTTCATTTTCAATATATGTTCTTTTCTTATCACATTTATATTCCCTGTAGCTGTAACGAATATTTCTCCTACTTCTGAGGCTTTATCCATTGGCATTACATCAAATCCATCCATTACTGCTTCCAAAGCTCTCAATGGAGAACTTTCTACTACTATTACTCTAGCTCCCATTCCTCTTAATCTTAAAGCAATTCCTCTTCCTACCCAGCCATAACCAGCCACTACAGCTACTTTCCCTGCAATAAGTATATTAGTTGCTCTAAGTATTCCATCTATCGTACTTTGCCCTGTTCCTATTCTATTATCAAAGAGGTACTTAGTAAATGCATTATTTACAGCGATAACTGGATATCTTAACACTCCTTGTTCTTCCATAGCTTTTAATCTAATTACCCCAGTAGTTGTCTCTTCAGTTCCTCCATGAAGTTTCAAATTTGGCATGTTCTCATGAACATAAGCATGAAGATCTCCACCATCATCCATTATTATATGTGGCTCATATTTTAGGATCTCTTTTATATTTTCATAATAATCTTGCTCATTTTCTCCTCTCCAAGCGAACACTTTAATACCTTCTTGAACTAAAGCTGCAGCTACATCATCTTGTGTAGAAAGAGGATTACTACCAGCAAGTGCAACATCTGCCCCACCAATTTTTAACGTCTTTACTAGAACACCTGTCTCTTTAGTAACATGAAGTACTGCACTAATTCTTAGTCCTTTTAGAGGTTTTTCTTTTTCAAAATCTTTCCTTATTTCCATCAGAGCTGGCATGTGCATTTCTGCCCATTCTATCTGCTTCTTTCCTTGTTCTGCTAAATTAGGATCTTTAATTTTATAGTCCATAAGGAGAAATAGAAAAAATAAAAATAAGTTTAACTTATGCTCCTACTGCTCTAGCTACTCTATAGGAGACAAAAGCTGCAAACACACCTACTATAGTAGTAAATGGGAACGTTGTTAGTATATCAAAACTGATTTTACTCCAATTTACTATTCCTCCATATATCAACGGTTTCAGAAATCCTTCCCATAGTAGCGGATCTGGCAAACTCCATAGAAAACCTACTATAGCCCCTTGAATAGCTACAAATATTTTGTTTCCCTCGAACGGTCTACCCTTAGTTAAAACTATCATCAAGTCAATAAAGAGCCCGTATGTTAAACCTTCATAAATAAAGAACAATGGTTGCCCTGCCCATCCATAATGAACTGCATCAGCCAAAACGTCAAATATAACTAGAGAGAGTATTCCTGCACCAAACTTTCTTATTTTCGCTACAGTGATAATTAATATGAACATTCTTCCCCAAAAAGCTACATCTACATAGCTTATTGCAATAGCTCTATTCAAAAAACTACCAATGAAAATTCTCAAACAGTAGCTATGGCAGCACCAATTCCCATGTATACATAATCTAATGTTGTAAATTTCTTAATCACTCCTTCTTTTTTAGCTAGTATATATAGGACTATTGGTGTTATAATAAAATATGCTGCGACCAATTCCCATGGCAGTTCTCCTGGTATATTTATATTTCCTTCGATATGGTTAAAGACCATAATAATTAGTCTTTATTAGTATTTTTATCTTTTGTCTTAATATTATATATAGAAATACACAATATATATTACTATATAGTTCTATGTGAAACCGGTTTAGAAGAATTATACAGAAAGAAGTTTAACCTAATAATAATAAGTGGGCCCGCTGGGACTTGAACCCAGGACCTCTGCCTTGTAAGGGCAGCGTCCTAACCAGGCTAGACGACGGGCCCAGTAACATATTTTTCGATCAACATTTAAAAAATTATAGGTCTAAAAGTCCTAAAGTATTCTATCTAAACTACTCTAAGACTATCAAGTATTTGTGGGGCATATACTCTTGTTCCTTTCATCCCAATTTTTTCTTTTTCCCTTTCAACTAATCTCCTAAAAGACTCTATCGAATTCGGTTCTCCGTGGTTTAATAATAAGTTCCTTGGTTTTACATTTAGATTTCTAAGGAAGCTAATAAGTTGTCTTCTATCCGAGTGTCCAGAAAAGCCTTCAACCCTCTGTACTTCCATATTTATCTTTATATTTTCTACTCTCCCATCTCTATCTATTATTTGTATCTCGGAAGACCCTTCACTTACTTTTCTACCTAAAGTTCCTTCTGCCTGATAGCTTACGAAGATTATTGCATTTTTACTGTCTGGAGCCATTGTTTTAAAGAATTCCACTGCCGATCCACCATTTAACATTCCGGAAGTAGCTATTATTATAGACGGACTTCCTTGTGCAATATCCTCTTTATAGCCTTCTATTCTATGGAAGAATTCTGACATAAACGGATTCTCATCTCTATATAAAATGGCTTCTCTGACTTCTCTGCTTAACATTTCTGGGTAAGCGTTGTGTATTGCTGTAATTTCTTCTACTAGACCGCTAACATATATAGGCACTTCTGGTATTAGTTTTTTCTTCATTGCATCATTTAGAACTAACATAATTTCTTGACCTCTTCCTACCGCTAATACTGGTATTAGGACTTTTCCCCCTCTATTTATTGTTCTATTTATTATTTCTATTAGTTTAGCTTCTGCTTCTTCTCTGTTTTCTTGTTCATGATCTCCATACGTAGTCTCCATAATCATTGTATCAACTCTAGGGAATTCATCATTAGCCTTATCAAGGAGCTTAGTCCTTGCATACTTAAAATCACCAGTATAAACTATGTTATGAGTACCATCTCCTATGTGTAAGTGAGCCATAGCGGAGCCAAGTATATGACCAGCATTATAGAATGTTAATTTAATATCTGGAGCGATATCTGTAACTTCTTCATAGTCAAGTGTAATAGTATGAAGTAGTTCTTTTCTTACCTCTTTAGCTGTGTAGGGAAGAGGTCTTCCTTCCTTTTCAGCTATATCTAAAGCGTCTAGTTGCATTAGAGCCATAATATCCCTTGTAGGAGAAGTGGCGTAAACTGGCCCTTCATATCCGTACTTAAATAATAGCGGAACCATCCCGCAATGATCTAAATGTGCATGGGTTATTACTACTGCATCAATATCTTCAAGTCTTACTTGATCAATATCTAGTTTTGGAAATAGTTTTTCTCCATAATTTACACTAGGGTTAAGTCCTACGTCTAATAATATCTTGCTTTCTGGTGTTTCTACCAATACAGCTGATCTTCCTACTTCCTGAAAGCCTCCTAATGCAGTGACTCTAACGCTTCTATCTTTAAATAGTAGTTCTCTATGTATTCTTTCTCCAAAAACTTTGAGTGTTTTAGCTCTATATTCTGTCTCATTATATATATGCGTTAAGATACTATCAACTGTCTTTGATTTTAGTGGAGGTTCTCTGACTATTATCGGTCTCCAATATGTTTCAAAAAAGATCTTAGTTTGTATCGTTCCTCCCTTTCCTATTACAAGCCCAGGTTTCTTTGCTTTTATTAATACTTCTCCTAGTTCGTCGTCAAACTTTATATCTGTTATCTCTGCTTCTTTAGGTACAATGTTCTTTATAATTTCTATAGTTTCTTTTTTATCTTTTCTTGCTTTTTCGTCAGCTTTCAATACTATTCTTTTCTTTATATCTTTAGCAATTTTTTTGAATAATTCTGTTTTATCTACTAATATTGAAGGGTTCTTTACATATACTGCTATTTCTGGTCCTTCAAATTCTATTTTAGATATTCCGGCTTCTTTTGGGATATTGTTGTATATTGACGCTATTATACTCAATCTAAGCGATGACACATAATTCACCAATTAAGAAATAGATGTACAAGTACCATATGCTAACTTTTAATATTTAAATTCTTGTTATAGTATTTTGTGGAACCAAAAGAACATATAATTGATTTACCAAAGAAAGTTTACATTGGATATGATATAATCGAAAATACGAAAGACTATATTTATTCCTTGAATCTTTTGGGACCATTTCTTATTATTACTGGGCCTTTGGTAAAGAAAATCGTGGCTCAAAAAGTAATTGAAACACTTAAAGATGAGAAAATAGAAGTAATCGAAGTTAAGACAGCTTCAATGGATGAAATAAGTAGAGCTGAAGAAATAGCGAAGAAGTTTAATGCTAACACTATAATTGGTGTAGGCGGTGGTAATATAATTGACACAGCGAAATATGTATCCTATAGATTAGGTAAAGAATTTATAAGTATACCTACAGCCCCATCACATGACGGAATTACTTCTCCTTTTGCAGCAATTAAGGGTTTAGGAAAGCCTACATCTGTAAAAGCAAAAGGACCTTTAGCTATAATTGCAGATATAAACATAATGGCTTCAGCCCCTAGAAGATTAATAAATGCAGGAATAGGTGACACAATAGGCAAAATAACAGCAGTGAGAGATTGGCAATTAGCTGCAAGGCTTAGAGGTGAATATTATGGTGACTATACTGCCTCCTTAGCTTTGCTCTCAGCTAAACATGCATTGTCATGCGCAAAAATTCTAGATAAAGATATAAAATCTGGGGTAAGAATACTTGTTGAAGCATTAATTAGTAGTGGGGTAGCAATGGGTATGGCAGGGAGTACAAGACCAGCTAGCGGATCAGAGCATTTATTTGCTCATGCAATTGAGATTTTATATCCAGATAAAGCTCTTCACGGCGAGCTAGTAGCTTTAGGTACAATAATTATGGCTTATATTCACGGCATGAATTGGCGTAAAATCAGAAAAGCCATGAAAAAAGTAGGTCTTCCAACCAAAGCAAAGGAACTAGATATACCAGACGAAATTATCATAAAAGCACTTACTATTTCTCATACAATTAGACCAGAGAGATATACTATACTAGGAGATAGAGGAATAACTTGGGAAGCAGCAGAAAAAATAGCTAAAGAAACGGGGGTTATTGACTAAAAACATTCTTATTATAATTTTCTATGAAAGTTACATTAGATTCTGGTAACACATAATTTATTATATCTTTAGCTAACATATATTTTCTTATTTGTATATCCTCAACTAAATAAAGTTCTTTAGGAACAGTAAACTTAACATTTTTCTTTTCATCTATTTCCATGCTCAATTTATCAGAGTAAGATTCTCCTAACCATCTTTCAATCAATGCTTTTATTTTATCTGTTTCATTATCTAGGACTTTAACTACCTTTACTTTATATACTAAATGTTTTCCTGCTAATGGATGGTTCAGATCAAGAATAACTCTTCCTCCAGATACACTTTTTATCACGGCTAAAGATCCATTAGATAATCTTACAACCATATTAGGATATGGGTTAATGCCTTGCCTCTTTAATTCTCCCAATGAAATTGTCTTAACCTTTGTATTATCCCTAGGTCCATATGCCTTTTCTGGTGGCACTTCAATTTCTTTCTCCTCACCAGGGTTCATTTGATATAATGCTTCTTCAAGACCTTGGATAATATTATGTTCTCCCAGTATTACGAGCTTAGGTCCATATTTAGTTTCTTTATTATATATGTTAGCTTTTTTAGCCTCTTCCTCAATTGTAGTATCGAAGACTTCTCCGGTATCTTTTACTTTTCCAACGTAATCTATATAGACAAAATCTTTATCTTTTAACATTTTTCAATCTAAAATCTGTAGGGATTGTAGTTTATAAAGCTAAGTGGAAGGATAAAGTTATAATTTAGTATCTTTATCTTTTAACTGAAATGAAAGGTACACCTTCATTTGGAAAAATGAACAAATCACCATCTCATGTAAGATGCAGAAGATGCGGAAGGAATTCTTTCAGTGTTAGAAAAGGATATTGTGCGGCTTGTGGCTTTGGTAGAACAAAGAAAATTAGAAGATACAGTTGGCAGAATAAGAAAGTCAATGGTTTGAGGCTAGTATAAAATGTATGAATGGCAATGGCATTTAGAGTGGCAAACACCATATGAATTTCATGGTCATGCGATATCAAAGGTAATAGTAGAGCAAAAAACTCCGTATCAGAGAGCTTTACTAGCGGAATTTTATAGGTTTGGTAAGGCACTAATATTAGATGGTAAGATTCAATCATCAGTTGTAGACGAATTCATTTACCATGAAGCATTAGTACATCCTTTGTTACTATCGTTAAATAACCCTGAAAATGTTTTAATTTTAGGCGGAGGAGAAGGAGCAACATTGAGAGAAGTATTGAGACATAAGAGTGTACGAAAAGCTACAATGGTGGATATAGACCCAGTAGTAATCGATTTTGCTAAAAAGTATTTACAAGAATGGCATCAAGGAGCGTTCGATAATCCTAAGACTAAATTAGTCATAGAAGATGGTAGCAAGTTCATAAAGGAAACTAAAGAAACTTATGATGCAGTAGTAATAGACTTAACAGATCCAATAAAGGATTCCCCTTCCCAGTTACTTTATACAAAAGAATTCTATGAAGATATAAAGAAGATAACTAAAGGAGGAGTAGTAACCCAAGCAACCTCACCTTCGTTTAGTTTAGATGTGTTCTCAGTCGTTTATAATACACTAAAGCAAGTGTTCAGAAAAGTAAGTGTGAGTATAGTATATGTTCCTGCATTTGATGGGCTATGGGGGTTTGTTTATGCTTCTGATAATAGTAACCCAATAGAGTTATCAAAAGAAGAAGTAGACAGAAGAATTAATGAGAGAATAGAGGGAAAATTGAGATTTTATGATGGAGAAACACATAATACAATGTTTAGTATCCCCAAATATATAAGAGAAGTTCTAGAGAATGAAAAAAGAATATCTACGAGGAGCAACCCAATAGCTGTCCCTGCATAAATGTTTTTAGTTTTTATTCACTTTTTATATTTGCCGGGGTGCCCGAGCGGACCAAGGGGGTGGGCTCGAGACCCTCCAGCGTTAGGCTAGCTACCCACTGTCTCTCTCGAGACACACGGGTTCGAATCCCGTCCCCGGCGCCTTAGTTAAAAAAAGCTCAGTAATAGAATATATATCAATTTATGTCAAATAATAACTCTAACGAGAGAAATTAATTTAAAAATGCGTAAACTAATTTATATAATGCGCGGGGGTGCCCGAGCAAGGTCAAAGGGGTCGGGCTCAGGACAGCATGTGAGATCCCCGATGGCTTAGGCCTGCGTGGGTTCAAGTCCCACCCCCCGCATCTGCTTTAAATTGACCTACTTCTTCTGGTTCTTCATACCACTTTACTTTTCTTCCTACTTTTGCCCTCATCTTCCATTTAAGGCTTTTAGGTTCATCTTCTAATTTTTTCATTAAATGTTTTAATTTTTCAGATATGTTAGAAGGAGGATTGAATTCGTTAAGAATTTTTTGTATATTATCTGTTACTGTAGTATAAAAACCCCAGTCATCTGCCAAAAGCTTTGCAATATACTTAATGTCTATTGTTTTTTCGTCATCATGATCTCCTAGATCTAAGTCTGTAAGAAGCGCAAAGATATCTTTTATATCGTTTTCAGTCATTTTGATAATTTGTAGTTTTGTAAGAAGAAGATCTGAAGGGGGTATAGTATATTTCATAATTGTAAGTCTATCTTTTAAGACAATTTTGTGGCACATCTCAAATGTATCTAAAAATACATCAATTGTGGAATCTAATTGAGGGTCATAAAACATTAATCTTCTATCTCCATGAAGTGCATTAAATCGTTTGTTAGGTATCATTCCAACGCTCTCCAATATTTCAGAAATCTTTTTACTCTGACTAGAAACACCAAAAAAGTCAATATCCTTATACTTTCTTGCAAACATTTCGCTACCCTTAGGTGCTAGAATAGCGACTGCGGCTCCTCCTATAAGTCTAAGTATCACGTTTTTTTCATTTGCCTTATCGATAATTTCTTTCCCCCTCTCAAGCAGTTTCTCCTTTGTTATTGCTATCTCTACTCACCACAATAAGAAATAGTCTCAACTTACATTTAAATATTAAATTACGTATTCGTTAGAAAATATAATCTCGAGTCAGAGTAGATGCCGACTGTTTCAATATAATGATAAAATTTAGTTAAGTGGAATAGCTAAGTTAAGAAAGGTAGAAATATGATTAAGGATAAAACGTATTGAAATGGTTAACATGTAAAAGGATCTTTGTCTTAAAATATGTTGGCCAGAAAACAAAAGAAGTATAGTTAACCGATTCTCAAGTGAAATGGTGGAAATTATTCCTACAAAACATCTATCTACATGAATAGAGTTAAAGACTTAAGGGACTTGACGTTTCTTTTAATCTTAACACCCTATTCTTACAATTTAAATTAGGAATTCTTAAAAATATTATTCTTCTAAGCAAATGATGTCTATCTTCATATAATTAATCTCTATAATTATCAATACAATTTCTATTAAAATCAATTAACATATTTCTATCATGAGTATTGATTAAAACAACGTGTAAAGATTTATGGTTATATTACATGGAAATCATAAAGAAGTGCCGCGGCCGGGATTTGAACCCGGGCCATGGGCTTGAGAGGCCCACATCCTTTCGACGCTAACGCGCTTGACCGGGCTAGACTACCGCGGCGTTTATATAATTATTTTATTTGCCTAAAAAGTTTAGCTCAAAATCTACTTTGACTTTTCCTATACATTATAAGAGGAAGAATAAAAAATAACAAGACTGCTATTATTGTGAAGATTATACCAAATGTAAATAAATAGGGTAATTGTGAAGGGCTCCCTACTCCAAATACTATTGGAAATGGACCTATAAACACTACACCGGCAAATCCTCCACTTGTAGTAGGTTGTGTAGTTATAGTTGTGCTTGTTGGTGAGGCTATACTAGCAATTATCATTATAATTATTCCAAGAAATAGCAATCCTAGACCAGAGTAGACTAGTTTCATATACTATGTTTCGAGTCTAAGGTTTTAACTCTTTTTTGAATTTTTACTATCAACTGAATCAAAATTGATAGAAAAGCTTATATATATATGACAGCATAAGATTTAAAAGGGGTTTTAAAATTTACGCCCTTTCTGGGTGGTTCTATGTCAGAAAGCAATAAATCTCAGGCTTCTTCATCTATTTGCCCTCCCGATAAAATAGTTTTTGACGAAGAAAGAGGAGAGTACATTTGTACAGAAACTGGAGAGGTAATCGAAGAAAGAGCAATTGATCAAGGCCCTGAGTGGAGAGCATTTACTCCAGAAGAGAAAGAAAAAAGGAGTAGAGTTGGCGGTCCA
Organism: Sulfurisphaera sp.; assembly: GCF_059755235.1. Lineage (NCBI taxonomy): Archaea > Thermoproteati > Thermoproteota > Thermoprotei > Sulfolobales > Sulfolobaceae > Sulfurisphaera > Sulfurisphaera sp. The sequence continues at coordinate 223,395 of NZ_DBPRYF010000048.1, read as the reverse complement.
CTTAATCAGACTATACATGATATGGGTATTTCGACTGTAATTGACTGGAAGGATAAAGACGCAATGGGCAGAAGCTTAGATCCTAAAAGAAGGTTAGAAGTATTAAGATGGAGAAAGTGGCAAATTAGAGCAAGGATTCAATCTTCAATTGATAGAAACTTAGCTCAAGCAATGAATGAGTTAGAGAGAATTGGCAACTTATTAAATTTACCTAAGGCGGTAAGGGACGAAGCTGCATTGATATATAGGAAAGCTGTCGAGAAAGGTCTAGTTAGAGGTAGAAGTATAGAAAGTGTTGTCGCGGCTTCGATTTATGCAGCTTGTAGGAGAATGAAGATGGCAAGAACATTAGATGAAATTGCACAATTTACTAAGGCTAACAGAAAAGAAGTTGCAAGATGTTATAGGTTAATTCTTAGGGAATTGGATATTGAAGTTCCAGTAAGTGATCCTAAAGATTACGTAACGAGAATAGGTAGCCTTTTAGGTCTAAGCGGTGCTACTATGAAGATGGCGATAGATATCATAGAAAAAGCTAAAAATTCTGGTTTGACCGCCGGTAAGGATCCTGCAGGTCTCGCTGCCGCAGCTATATATATTGCAGCCCTACTCAATGATGAGAGAAGAACTCAGAAAGAAATTGCTCAAATTGCAGGAGTTACAGAAGTAACAGTAAGAAATAGATATAAAGAATTAACACAGGAGTTAAAGATTCAAATTCCAAATCAATAAAATTTTTAACTTTTCTTTTCCTTTTCTAACATTTCATATTATTCTATAATTATTATATTTGATTCTGGGTATCCCATTTTCATCAGAAGTTCTTTTACTCTCTCTCTATGATCCCCTTGCAATTCTATTTTACCATTCTTTACAGTGCCTCCTGCAGCCAGTTTTGATTTTAGTTCTGAAGCTATTTTCTTTAATTCTGCATCTGATCCAGAAATACCTTCTATTATTGTTACTTCTTTTCCATATCTTCTTTTTTCTACCTTTATTTTTACAAACTGTTCTTCTTTATTTAGTTGTTCACATATTTCTGGTGGTAAACCTCCACACAAATTATCAGACATTCTCAAAGATTTTAATTGCATTAGGGCTTTTTCAACTTTTCTGTTAACAGTTAGGTTTTTAATTAATGGAGTTTTATTATGTTTTGATGGCAAGATACAGATGTGGTAGATGTTGGAAAGAATTTGACGATGAACAATTAAGGGCATTGCCTGGTGTAAGATGCCCATATTGTGGCTATAAAATAATTTATATGGTAAGAAAACCTACAGTAAAAGTTGTTAAAGCGATTTAGCTTTTTGTATCTGTGCAGCAGTTTCTAGTATTATTCTAGATGCTAGAACAGATGTTATACCAGAAGGGTCATGAGGTGGAGAAACTTCTACTACATCAAATCCTATAACTCTTTTATCTACAACGAGTGAAATTATATCTAAGACTGTAGTTGGATCTAATCCTTCTGGTTCTGGTGTAGCTACTCCCGGTGCATAAGCTGGATCTATTCCGTCCATATCATAAGTGATATAGATTTTTTGGCATTCTCTGAAATTTGTTACAATTTTCTTTGCTGTTTCTCTAACCCCCAGAAGTCTTATCTGATGTGGTGTTAAATACGCTATACCTGCTCTATTTGCATATTCTAACTCCTCTTTTGAGACTGCTCTAGTACCTATTTCCATTATTTTAACTCCTTGTTCAGATATTCTTCTCATTACACAGGCATGATCATATTTATATCCCATATATTCATCTCTAAGATCTAGATGTGCATCAATACTTAGTAAGCAATCTGGTTTTATTCCTCTAGTTGTCCCAACTGTTATAGAATGCTCTCCTCCTATGCTAACTACTATTTTATCTTTTTCTGCGAAATAGCTCGTCACATCGCTTATTCTCTTTATGTTCTCTTCTACGTCTGAAGGATGCATAACAATGTCTCCCACATCATTAAATCCTATCTCTCCCATGTCTATACCAGTTCTTATCGAATAAAATTCAATATATTGAGTAGATTCCCTTATAGTAGACGGTGCAAATCTAGAGCCTGGTCTAAAGCTACTTGTTATATCTAATGGTATTCCAAGTATAACAAAAGGAGACGTTGGCTTATTAAATCCTGCAAACAATCTGCTGTTTTCGTTTAAGTATAGTAGTCTACTATCTGCCATGAGAGTAGAAATTTTTAATCTTGTTTATATGCTTATCTCGTATGAGTGAGAAGTTAGTAGAGCTCGCAAAGAGAAGAGGGATATTTTGGCCTTCATATGAGATTTATGGTGGCGTTGCTGGTCTTTATGACATAGGTCCAGTAGGAGTTAAGATAAAAAATAAAATAGTCGATCTATGGAGAAAATATTTCGTTTATGACAACTCGGAATTCGTAGTAGAAGTAGAAACTCCTATAATTACTCCTTATAAGGTATTGGAAGCTAGTGGCCACGTGGAAAATTTTACAGATCCTATAGTTGAATGTACTAAGTGCCATAAGATATATAGAGCTGATCACCTTATCGAGGAATTAGCAAAGATAAATGTCGAAGGATTATCAACTTCTGAACTCGATAAAATAATTAGAGAAAAAGGAATTAAATGCCCTGCATGTGGTGGAGAATTAGGGGAAGTAAGAGTATTTAATTTATTATTTAGTACAAATATCGGACCTTATACTGGTAATCAAGGGTTTTTAAGACCAGAAACTGCACAAGGCATGTTCACATCTTTTAAAAGGGTATATGAGGCATTTAGGCAAAAGTTGCCCATTGGAATCGCACAGGTAGGAAGAGTTGCAAGAAATGAAATTTCTCCAAGACAAGGGCTAATAAGGATGAGAGAGTTTACAATTATGGAAATAGAGTTTTTCTTTGACCCAGAAAGCGATATAAAACCTGCCTTAGAAAAATTTGGTGACTTAAAGCTTAGTATCTTAAGAGGTGAAGATAAGGAAAAAGGAGGAGCTCCTAAAGAGTATTCAGTAGAAGAGCTATTGAAAGAAAAGATTGTATATAATCCATGGATGCTTTATTGGATGGCTACAGCGACTAAATTTGTAACAAGCTTGGGAATTAATAAATTCTATTTTGAGGAAAAATTACCACATGAAAGGGCTCACTATTCTAAGCAGACTTTCGATCAGATAGCTATTATTGGAGATGAGAAAGTAGAAATTTCTGGTCATGCTTATAGAGCTGATTATGATTTAAGCAGGCACATGAAATATAGTGGACAAGATTTAACCGTATTTAAGAAGTATGATACTCCCAAAATAATTAAGAAGAAAGTAGTAGTAATTAACAAGGATTCTCTAAATAAACAGAATAAGGATTTTGTAAAGAAATTTATGTCTTTCATATCTTCTAAAACGCCAGAAGAAGTGGAAGACTTAATAGTACGTGATGAGAAAATTGAAGGAAATAAAATTAGCGAATATGTAAGAATCTTAGAAAGAGAAGAGAAAGTAACGGGAGAAAAAATAATTCCTCATGTAGTAGAGCCATCTTTCGGCGTAGAAAGATGCTTATATTTAACGCTTCTTAATGCATATAGGGAAAAAGAAACAAGAGTGATACTCTCGTTACCTAAAAACTTAGCACCATATGAAGTTGCAGTCTTCCCTCTATTAGAAAAAGAGGAACTAGTGAAGAAAGCCAGAGAAGTTTATGAATTATTAAAAGCTAAGTTTGATGTAGTTTTTGATGATTCTGGAAGTATAGGGAAAAGGTACGCAAGAGCCGATGAAATAGGTATTCCTTACTCTATAACTATTGATCCCCAAACGTTAGTAGACAACTCTGTTACTATAAGGGACAGGGATACATGGCAACAAGTAAGAGTAAATATTAACGACTTGGAATCGGTGCTAGAAAGACTGTTTAAAGGTGAAGAGTTTAATAAGGTAGGTAAAATAATTAATAGTGAAAATGAGTAAGGAGGAAAAAGAAGAGGAAAAGAAAGTTGATGTAAAAACATTAGTTAATATTATACCTCCTGCTTCGGCACTAAAAAAGAGCAAGGCACCACCAAAAGAAAAGAGGCTGAAGATGAGAAAAAGACCAGACGTAGATCAAGGTATTATCTTAATTTCAATTAAATTAGCCAACGAGCTAGGAATTAAGGATGAAGCAGAAGTTTCAGTAAAAGGCAGAAGATTTACATTTAAGGTAATTATCCAAGATGGATTACCAGATACTGAAATTTATGGAAACGAAGCAGATATGATGAAATTAGGGTTGGAAGATAATAGCACAATAAGCTTGAGGGCAGCGAAATGAATGAGAGTGACTTAGAAATAGGTCGAGTATTACTTCAGTTTGATGAGATTGTAGAAGAGCACAATTCTTACCTAGAAGAACTAGAAAATATGCTAGAGTTACCCACTATAGATAAAGACAGAGTAGCCAGGTTATTAAAAAGACTAAGACGAACTAGAAGAGAGATATTAAATGGAATAACTAGTATATCTAATCACATTAACAATTCTAAAGATTCTAAAATAAAAGAGGAGGCTTTAGGCATTATGAATTATTTTTATATTGTAGGCATTAATGATGAGGAAAAAGCCTTGAGAAAAGTAATTACTTTTGATTCTACAATGAAGGATGAAGTAGAAAATGATATTTCTGTATTGGAAAGAATAAAATCATTAGTAATGCAATTCATTTATTAACCATAACTCATTTTTCTATCACAATGAGTGTTCCAGAGCTTAGCATTGAAGAACAAATTCAAAATATATTAAATAATATCATTGACCAACTAAGGTTGTTATACGAGCAATTTACAGAAAATAACATTAATCATATGCAAATATATTCGCGTATAGACGGTATTAAGACTGCCGTTGAGAGTTCTAAGTATAAGCTTGGCGAATATATTATTAAGGTGAATGAGGGAATAGAAACTGGAACCCTCTATTTAGATATTTTAAATTACTTAGAAAAAATATCACAAAATCTGGGTGCAGTATCATACAGATATTCTGTTTTACAGACAAGAAGTAAATTGGAAGAAAGCACAATACAGTCATTATTAGTTACTATGATAGAAAAGTTGATAGCTGCTGCTAGTAGCGCATTAGAATCTTTTCGTTTATTATCATTAAACTCTAAGAAGTCCGCTGAAAAAGCAAGAAATGTTATAAAGATAGAAGAAGAAGTTGATGACCTTTATAGGAATTTTGAATTAAAAATATTCGATAAAAACAATGAGCTTATTTTTATAATGTTAACAAAAGATATTGGGGATAGACTAGAAGATTGTGCAGATTTATTTAGAGATGTAGCAAATAATATACTTTATATAAGTTATATAAGGGAATAGAATGAAGGGTGAATTACTAAAAGATAAAATTATTATAAAAGATGTAACTGAGGCTAGGCAAATTTATAAACTAGGTTATTATGGCAAGCCGTTAGGAATATCTAAACCGAAAAACGCTGATGAAATAAATAGTGAATTGATTTTATCTCTTATAGAAGGTGTTTATTTAAGTAAAAAAGGGCTTTTAAAAGTATATTACAATGATGAAGAACTTTCTACTGATAAACTGAACGAAATAGCTATCGTTCAAATACCTAGATTTAAGATATTATACTCAGTGTATGAAGACTTGAGGGAGAAAGGGTATGTTGTGAGATCCGGGATAAAATATGGTGCAGATTTTGCTGTTTATACTATAGGACCCGGGATAGAACATGCACCATATTTAGTTATTGGATTGGACGAGAATTCTAAAATAACTTCCAATGAACTCTTAGGTTTTGGAAGGGTTTCTCATAGCACAAGAAAAGAGTTACTACTAGCGATAGTGAATCTAAATACTAGTAAGATAAGATACATAATGTTTAAATGGTTGAAAATGTAATATCATTATAAGGTTCATAAATATTGGGTGAGCTTTAATTGAATCATAGAGACTCTACACCTAGGCAAAAACCCACTTTCAATGCTGATGAACCAAAACCAATGCCATTAGGTGATAAATGCAATTATTTGTGTCCTTACTTTAGATGTAATAAAAAAGCCTTAAGCATACAGAAAAAATATGTAAAAGGAACTCCACAAAAAATTGGATACTGTATGTGGGTAGGCGACGTATGCATAACCGGAGATTGTCAATACGCTTACTGCGAAAAAAGAGCTTTATTACCTGGTAATAAATGTGCATTTGCTATGAAGAAGAATGAGAATGGTGAAGATATGGAGAAGGAGTTAAAACAAGAAGATGAATATGATTCCCGGATGAAGGATTTATTATCTAAGAGATTTGGTCGCAAAGGTTATGATTTGTACTAACTTTGTTCCAGTGTTCATATAAGGAATTAGGTATTTTTAATAAATCAAGAATTTTTCCTACCACGAAATTTATTAAATCGTCAATAGTTTGTGGATTATGATAAAAACCTGGAGAAGCTGGGAGTATTATTCCGCCAGCTCTAGAGACTTTTAATGCATTAGAAAGTTCTATTGTGCCCAGAGGTGTCTCCCTAATTACCAGAACGAGAGTTTTCTTTACCCTAAGGAAATTTAACGCTGTTCTGCTAAGCAGATTAGAAGCTATTCCATTAGCTATTTCAGCTAAGGTTTTAATGCTGCATGGTACTATTACCATCCCTTCTGTTTCGACTACGTGACTAGAACTGGAAGGAGGTTCTTCTATTTGATATTCCATATATACCTTAGAGCTATATTTCTGTAAGTAACTGTCTATATCCATATCACATTCTAGTTTTGAAACTTTTCTAGCTTCCGCACTTAATATGGTCTCAGTTTCGTATCCTAGTTCATAAAGTATTTTTATAGTTTTTAACCCATAAATAATTCCGCTAGCTCCACTAATACCTACAACAATTGTCCCTTTCTTGTCCCCGTTTTTTGTTCCTGCATTTTGAGCCACTCTCTCACCCAATTATTATAGCATTGTTTGCTACAAAATACCCATGGTTTATTATTACAACATGTTTTTACAACTATTGGATTGTCTCTAACTATTTTTCCACACCAACTGCAGTGTAGTTGATTTACTTTTGTGCCTAATTGAAATGGCATACTTAGGTTATTTATGACATAAAATAATAGATTTTTCATAAAAATGGCATATAAGCTACTTTATAATCTACTTAATTTATGGAAAGAGACTTAAAAAAGGTTAAACAAGTTGATGAAGTAAAGATAAGTAGATACATTCTCAAATACACTTTTCAAGATTGGGATAACATAGTAGAAAGTGATGTAGTTATTGTCGGTGCTGGGCCTTCTGGAATGGCAGCTGCATACTATTTAGCTAAATCTGGTCTTAAGACTGTAGTTTTTGAGAGGAGATTAAGTTTTGGCGGAGGAATTGGAGGAGGAGCTATGTTATTTCATAAAATAATTATAGAAAGTCCTGCTGATGAAATCTTAAGAGAAATGAATATAAGGCTTACTAAAGTAGAAGATGACGTCTATGTCGTTGATTCTTCAGAATTTATGGCAAAATTAGCTACTGCAGCGATAGACGCAGGTGCGAAAATAATTCATGGAATAACAGTAGACGATGTTATTTTTAGAGAAAATCCATTAAGAGTAGCTGGAGTTGCTGTGGAATGGACTGCTACACAGATGGCTGGTCTTCATGTTGATCCTATATTTATTTCAGCAAAAGCAGTAATTGATGCAACAGGTCATGACGCGGAAGTAATTTCAGTAGTAGCTAGAAAACTTCCGGAGTTAAATATAGTAATTCCAGGAGAGAGATCAGCTTATAGTGAAATTGCAGAACAATTAACAGTAGACAATACTAGCATGGTAGCCCCTGGGCTCTATGCAGCTGGAATGGCTGTAACTGAAATTAAAGGATTGCCGAGAATGGGCCCATATTTGGTGCTATGATCCTTTCTGGTAAGAGAGTAGCTGAAATAATTATAAAAGACCTCCGTTACTCTTAAAGTCTATTGTTTTATTTTTTACTACGATGAGTGAAGCTCAACAAATTAAGATAAAGGTTTCTGAAAAAGCTGAAGGAATAGTAGAAAAAGATACAAAAAATAATGTAATAGGGAGAAGAGAATTGTATATAAAAGTTTTCCATATAGGAAGTGGTACAGTATCTAGGAAAGATTTGATAAAGGCAATAGCATCTACTTTTGGTGTTTCTGAAGACCTTGTTGTAATAAAGAAAGTACACACACTTTATGGGGCTGGAATAAGTTATGTTAGAGCTAATATTTATAATGATAAAAAAGTATTGCAAGAGTTAGAACCCCAATATTTAATAGGAAGAGATACTGGACAAAAAGTAAAGAAAGGTGGTAAAGGTGCCCAAAAACAAGGATGAAAGTGTGAAAGCTATAGTTAGAACGTATTATGAAATAGAAGGAGATAAGATTAAATTAAAGAATAAGAAATGCCCAAGATGTGGGAGTATAATGGCCCATCATATGAAACCTATTGAGCGTTGGGCATGCGGAAAGTGTGGTTATACGGAATTCATAGGTAAGAGGAGATGATTGTTTTAGGGATAGAATCCACTGCGCATACTTTTGGAGTAGGGATAGTTACTGATTCCCCTAATATTCGTATTTTATCAAATGAAAGAGATACTTTTGTTCCTAAACAAGGCGGAATGAAACCGAGTGATTTAGGTAGACATCATTCAGAGGTAGCTCCAGATATTACAAAAAAAGCGCTAGATAAAGCTCATATCAACATAGAAGATGTAGATGCAATAGCTGTATCTTTAGGACCAGGAATAGGTCCTGCACTCAGAGTTGGAGCTACAGTAGCCAGAGCCTTAGCATTAAAGTTTGATAAAAAATTAGTTCCAGTAAATCATGGCATTGGTCATATAGAAATAGGTAGATTAACAACGAACTCCTACGACCCTCTAATACTTTATTTATCTGGAGGAAATACTATAATTACAACTTTTGTAGATGGAAAATATAGAGTTTTCGGAGAAACTTTAGATATAGCTTTAGGGAATATGTTAGATACATTTGTTAGGGAAGTTGGTTTAGCTCCACCTTATGTAGTGAATGGCGTTCATCAAATTGATATTTGTGCAGATAAAGGAGGAAAGTTCATAGATTTACCTTATGTAGTTAAAGGTCAAGATATGTCTTATAGTGGATTGTTAACAGCAGCATTAAGAGCTACTAAAAAATATAAGTTAGAAGACGTGTGCTATAGTTTGAGAGAAGTTTCATTTGATATGCTTTTAGAGGCTACAGAGAGGGCCTTGGCATTAACTGGAAAGAAGGAAATTCTAGTTGTTGGTGGGGTTGCAGCCAGCGTAAGTTTAAAGACAAAATTATTCGATTTGGCCAAAGATTGGAACATAGAAATAAAAATAGTTCCTTCTGAGTATTCTGGTGATAATGGAGCTATGATAGCATACACAGGCTTACTTGAGGCTAAACATGATGTTTTCATTCCAGTTGAAAAGTCATTTATTAGACCTAGATGGAGAATTGATCAAGTTGACGTAGTATGGAGATAACCAGAGAGTTAAAGAGAGGAGCAGAGTCAATAATATATGAAGGATATTTTGCAGGATTACATGCCATATTTAAAAGAAGAATATCGAAGTCTTACCGAAACAAAGAATTAGATTATAAAATAAATAGTGATAGGACAAGATTAGAAGCAAGATTAATCTATTCAGCTCTAAAGAACGATATAAACGCACCTGCTATATTAATGGTAGATCCGTATGAATACCTAATTGTTATGGAGTATATTGAGGGAAAACCAGTTAAGGATATTATAGGTAAGCAAGATATTAGCCTAAAAAGAATAGGAGAAATGATAGGAGAAATAGCGGGAAAACTTCATAAAGCTGGTATTTCTCATGGCGATTTTACTACTAATAATCTTATTCTTTCTGAGTTAGAGGGTAACGTATTTATAATAGATTTTGGGTTGGCTAAAAGGAGTGACGACATCGAAGATTTTGCTACAGACATCCATGTTTTCTTGAGAAGTCTTGAAAGTGTTCATTATGGTTTTAAAGATGATATATTTAAAGGATTTGAAAGTGGATATTCTAAGTTCATGAATTTTGATAAAGTTATGAAAAAAGTTAAAGAAATAAGAATGAGGGGAAGATATGTTGAAGAACGTAGAAATAGACGTGGTAACATCTAATGAACATAAATTTGTTGAATTGAAGTCAATAGCTGAAAAATTTGGTATTAAGTTAAAATGGATAAAATTACCTAAGTTTGAGATTCAGTCAGATTCGTTAGAGGAAATTGTAAGAGTATCAACGATTTACGCATATAATATGATAAAAACACCTCTAATAATGGAAGATAGTGGTTTGTTTATAGAAGCGTTAAATAACTTCCCTGGTCCATATACAAATTATGTAAGAAGAACTTTAGGACTAGAAGGGATACTTAAGCTGATGGAAGGCGTAGAAAATAGGAGAGCCTACTTTATGACGTCTCTTTGTTATGTTGATGAGAAGACAGTCAAAGTGTTTAATGGAAAAGTACAAGGAAGAATTTCACATTTAATAAGAGGAGAAAAAGGATTTGGGTTTGATCCGATATTTATTCCAGAAGGAGAAGAAAAGACCTTTGCTGAAATGGAAACCGAAGAGAAAAACAAGTATTCTCATAGGGCAGCAGCATTTACTGAGTTTGTAAAGTTCTTTCTTACTTATATCTCTTAGTTTCTTCTATGCTTTCATCATTTAACTCCTTAAATGTTTTTATTGAATAATTGTATAAGTATGTGTACTCTTCTTCTGTCAAATCTGGTAAGTTTTCTACCTCTAAGTATTCGTTAAGTTCTTTCTTGCTAGAAATATTAGGTAGTACAGAAGTCACTTTTTTATTGTAAAGTATAAATTTCAAGGCTAATTGAGATAGTTTCATATTACGTTGCTTAGCAAAATCAAGTAAAGGTTTAGATAATTCAGCTGCCTTCTTTATCCAGTCAACATTTTTTAAATTTCTGTGTAACTTTGGATCGCTAAATATGGGCCATTTATCTTCAATTAGAGCATCTGATGCATGTGGTACTCTAACGAAATGTGCAATATCAAAATTTAAGAAATCTATACCAGGTCGTAGTTCTATTAGATTATAGATGTACTCTAGGCTTTCGTAACCCATTTTTATCGCTTCTATTCCCTCTTCTCCCCATCCCAATGTAGGGCCTAATGCCACGCCAATTAATTTTACTTTTCCATCTTTTTTCAAGCTCTGTAAATAGTCTAATATTTCTTTATTTTTAATATCTTTCATTTTAGGATTATGTATCATGAGTATATCAACATAATCTGTGTTAAGTCTTTCCAGGCTCTTTTTGAATGCAAAATCAAGGTAATTCATTGTAAAATTATGAGTGGTCTTACCGTTCACTTTATGATAGAAATCATACCCTATTTTTGTTAATATAACAATTTTATCTCTTTTGGTACCCAGAGATTTAGCTAGTATTGTTTCTCCTAATCCTTCTCCATAAATGTCTCCAGTGTCAAAGAAGTTTATTCCTTTTTCATATGCTTCTTTAATAATTTCCTCTCCTTTATTCACTTTTGCCCCCCACCAATCGGTTACTAAGCTCCATACCCCTATTCCTATTTCAGAGACTTCAAGGTTAGTATGATTTACCTTTCTTAGTATCATGTAATACCTCTCCTAATGTTAAAATCCTTTTTCATATTATAAAAACCAATTTATATAATGCTAATAAAAGTGCCAGAAAAAATATTTGACGAAGTACTTAGAAAACTGAAGACACAAGTTTATGAATATAACTCTAAAATAAAAGATTCAGGTATATATCTTAAACCGTATCACATTGTATATAAGAATGGAAAACAGTACATTTATATAGGTAAATATTGGTATAGACTAGAAAAGAAAGGAAGCAAGCTAAAGTGGATTTATTTAGGTAAGAACAAACCTACAGATGTATTATTAGATCCGCCAACAATACCAGATTATACGATAATAAAAGACGCGGATGGCTATATAGTTGACGAAAAAGTGTTAAATAAGCTCAAATGAGGTCATTTTTTTAATCTTTTCAGTTATTCCCAGTTTTATTCCATTAATTATCATTGTTAAATCTTCATAATCTAATCTCATTAGTTCCGCTATAGCTAAAGTTGTTACTGGTGTAAACGGACTTCCCATAAATGCTTCTAGTGACGATTTACGCGAATTTACTCTTGCTAAGTGATATAAGCTTGAAAGCGCTTCATATGCATTATTTAAATCTAATTTTTTAGCATAGATTGTTCTTGCTATTATATCTATTATCTCTTTATCATTTCTAGCTGCTGAAATGTCTTTCAGTATACTTTCATCTACTTTGCAAGTAATGCTTTCTACTGTATGAAGTTTATAAGCAAGCATTATAGAATAATAATCTTTATATGTACAAATTATATCCTCAGCTTTTGATTTCCAGTCTCCTCTAAATTCACTTACTATTTTTGTTAGTTTATTTATAAAATAAAATTCGGCAAGAGAATTTATCTCAGAAGGAGTCTTTTTGTTAGATTTATTTAAGGCAAATTTTAGGCCTTCTGAAATTATGCCTTTTGAAAAGTTTACTAAATCGTCAATACTTTGTGGATTTGCTTCCGCTAAATCTTTAATTAACAAGAAATTGTTTGTTAGTTTGCTTCCTGTTATTGTTGAAGCTACCAATGTTTCTAATTCATTCAGACTAAATAAGTAAATATAAAGATCTAATATATCTGCATTTACTTTAGTATTGCTTACATATCCTCTTATCTTAGTTAAGAAATTTACTGCTCTCTGTTTTAGAAGTTTTTCAACATCCTCTATTGTATCTGGTACTTCATTTATGTACCCTCTATCCTTAAGTAAATTTACTGCGTCTCTCCAATCTGTCATTGTTAATAATTCATTTACTACTCCTCTGGTCAGAATAAAGGATTTATATAACCGTGCAATAGCTGTAGAATACGCTAAAGTACTACTCATTTATTTGAAAACCTCCTCTATTTTCTCCAGTACTAGTTGAGATGCTTTCTCAAGGTTTTTCTGTCCCATTTGGTTTATCTTTGAAAGTTGTTTTTCCCTCTCCTCAGCATATTTTTTAGATAATTCGTTTATTTTATCATTTGTATTTTTGTCAATATCTTGAGATATTTGAGCTAATACTTCATCCGCTACACTTCTAAGTTGGCTTACTAATGACTCTGTTAAGATAACAAGCTTTTTACCATCATCAGAAAGGTTTTTCTCCATATTTTTTAGTTCTTGTTCATATCTAACTATAAGGCTGGCATATGTGGCTAACTTTGAAGACATCTTACTATAATATCTTAGCTAATGCTTTTTAATGATTTCCTTCCTCTAATTATGTAACCGGTGTGAACTACTCCTATGTTTTTGGGTCTTATAGCATTTTCTTTAATTTGATATTCTCTCATGATCAGTTCTTCCGCATGAATGTCTATAAAATTATTATTCTTTAATGCTACAGTAGCTTTTTCAATCTGATTCGTTGTTGGCACGAATATGATTATTGTACCAGATGGCTTTAGTGCATCATATGCTGATTTTGTAGCATTCCAAGGGTCTGGCATATCAAGAAAAATCGCATCTACATTAGTCTCATCAAAGCCAGTTCTTATATCCTTTAACTTAAATATCACTCTATTTGTAAGGTTCAAATATTCTATGTTTTTCTTTGCTATCTCTTGCATATCTTCTCTTATGTCATATGTTATTACTCTACCTTTTTCCCCTAAGTAATATGCTAGTGAGATTGTTAAAAAGCCAGAACCAGTACCTGCTTCTAAGACCGTATCTCCAGGTTTTATGCCAGAGGAATAGATCATATATGCTATGTCTTTAGGATACAATACTTGTGAAGGCCTTTTTAGCCCGTTATAAATATCTATTAGAGAAGGTTGTAGTAAATATCCCTTATCCCCTGTTGATAAAGATACTTCTGAACCATATTCTAGTCCTATAATTTTGTCTAACTCTAGTGCCCCTTTATCTGTTCCGAATTTTTTACCTGGTTTAACTTTTACTAAATATGTTCTTTTTGGGTCAATCCATAACGTTACAACATCGTCTTCTTTTATCATTAGATTAGAAAAAGGATTAAAGGATTTAAAAATCAGTTCTGGTGTCTTATTTCATTGATCAAAAACACCAGCTCTCATCATTTTTCTTCTATCCATAGCTCTTTCCTAATAAACTCATTTAGTGCAGCCCGAATTACTTCACTTCTTGATGTATATCTTCCAGTATTTATTAATTCATCCATTGCTTCTAAGAACTGCTCTGGTAACTTAACTGTTATTATTCTCATTATAGGTCAATTGATGGAATTGTTTTGTATAATCTTATAAGGATTACCCCATACTTTTGTCTGCTTTATCCCATAAATATTCAAAGTAGACTTTCCCTATTTCTACGAAGTATATATGGTTTGAATACATGCCTAGCAATATATTTCCTTGGGTTTTTATAATCAAAAATATAGAATTAGATGTTATAATACCGCTACCAAACATAGAGTCCAAATATCTAATTTTCAATGTTTTACTATTAATTTTCAAGTTTTTAGTTGCTATTACTTTAACATCGGTTTTATAAGAATTCACTTCAAGTATTTTGATTGTATCTTCAGTTAATAGTTCGTCAAATGATAATGCAACATAATATTTACTAGAATTTTCCGATAATACTTGCTTCATTGTTTTTGTTATATTCTCTTGTTGAACTAACGCAATATTATAAAAAGAAGTCTGTGAGGTTAATAATACGGAAATTGGCAGTATTATATCTCTTTCTACTTTTTCGAGATTTTCTAATATACTTTTTTTAACATTTTCCCACACATCTCTAATAGGGTTTGCAACATAATATGAAGGCCTTTTCCCTACTCTCGTTATCCACCCTCTACCCTCTAGTTTAGTCAAGATTGGGTAAATCTTAGTATAAGAGATATTCATTACATCAGAAATTTCTTTAGCGGTCATTTTTCCATTTAATAATAATATGAAATAGAGCTTCAACTCATTTCTGCTTATTCCAAAAGCTCTAGCTATATTGCCTAGCTTAGCTAATATATCATCTATGCTTTGTGACATGTTAACATTTTTAATTTCAGATTCATACTAATAAAATGGTGCATTAAATGGGTGGTGCTAATAAGAAACCTATATCTAATGTAGAGAAGAGATTAAAGAAAATGAATGAAGAGCAACAGAAGAAACAACAGAAGAGATCTACTACAAAAACAGGTAAGGAATTAACTAGCAAAAATGTAGTTGTAGATAATGAGACACTTAAAAAAGTCCAAGAAGAGTTGAAGAAAGAAAGTATAGTTACTCCTTATGTGCTCTCTGGAAAACTAAATGTCACGATAAGTGTTGCAAAGAAAATACTTGAAGAATTAGAGAGACAAGGAGTAGTAAAAGTAGCTGCTAAAGATAGAAGAACTGCAGTATATATAGCTGCATCTTAATTATTCTTCTTCTTTTTGATCTTCTGTTTTCTTTCTTTCTTCTACTGTCTTTATCTTCTTAATATTTTTGCAAAAACCTTGAAGTATATTTTCTATGTTATTTATTCCTCCAATCCTTTCTTTTCCACTATCTTGGGTTAACACGGTTGATTCAACGTATACTACTGTATCGTCCTCTTCTGCTTGCTTATATATTAGCGAATTCACGCTAGTTACAAATGTTGGAGACGATCCTATAATTTCTCCGCTTTCATCTTCTATTGTTTCTCCTACTATAATATATGGTAATCCATTTTCTAGCGTTCTTGCTATGGTCATATATTTAATTATATCGTAGCCATTTCTTGGATAGGCTTTTACAGTTCCTATAATAGCGGCAGCATTACCAAGTGCTAATAGCCTATTTATCTCTGGCGAAAATATGTCGTCTTCTGATATTACCCCATATCTTTTATCTAGCGTCATATAGACTGGTTCTTTTCCAGATGAAATACCTAATCTTACATCTTTTACCGATGTAATAATCTTTCTGTATTTTCCTAAAATTTCACCTTGAGGTGATATTATTAATGTTGTAAGGAATATTTTAGGTCCTGCTTGTTCAAGAATTGGTCCGACTATTAGATGAACCTCTCCTTCCATTGATAAGTGAATCAATGTATCTGTTACGTTCCCGGGTATTTTTTCCGCTAAATTTCTTATTATGCTCTTTGATTTTTTATCATTCTCGTATACTTCAAAGATATTTCCCACAGGGAATAATGAAGGTAATATTACAACTTTAGCTCCTTTATCTTTGGCTGTCTTTATTAATTTCTTAGCTTTTTCTATATTATATTTTTTTGACATTTCCCTCAGTCTGAGATGTAATAAACCGATTAACATAATATCACCTAATTTCACTTATCTCTTTGTAAATCTCATTTAATACATTTATATAATTCTCATTTCCGGTTTCTATCTTATCCATCAAGCACAGTAAACCTCTGGTTCTTTCTTCAGATACAAACTTACTAAAGTTTTGATTTAAATACTTATTTACCTCTATGCCTAACGCCGTTGGAATGAGTTTTTTGCTTTTTTTACTCTCAAGGACATAACCTCTTTTAAGGATAGTATTTATTATCGTAGCGTACGTACTCGGTCTTCCAATTTGTTTCTTTTTCATCTCGCTGATTATATCAGCTTGAGTATAAAGATCTATAAAATCCTTTATCTGCGAACCTTCAATAATGAGACTTTTTACAAATGAACCTTGTAATTTAGCTTCGAATTCTTTTTTCCCTCTAATTTTATCTACTATACTACCTTTAATTACTCTAGTTGTAGGTAGATAAAGGAACTTAGAATAATCCGCTTGTTTCAAGGGAAAATCTATGGCAGTAATAAACTCTGAAGCACTTTGTAATAATAACAATTTAGTCTCTTCTTTTTCACAGTCTTCGTATCCTTCATATTCTATCCTTTCCTTTATAATGTTTAATGGTACTAGTTGGCTCGTAATAAATCTTCTAAAGATAAGATCATAAATTCTGAAATGATTATTAGTAAGCTTTTTTGCTAATTCTAATTCTCCTTCATCAATTAATAGTTTCAGTTGATCTTCATCTAATGGTCTAGTGGGTCGTATAGCCTCATGTGCTCCTTCTTCCCCCCAACTTCTAGGTTTGAAAACCTTACTATATTCATCACCCAAATTTTCCTTAAGATAATTCTCAGCTATTCCTATTCCAGTATTTGATATTCTTGTACTATCTGTTCTGTGATATGTGATTAAACCTAGTTCGAATAAATCTTGCGCAATTTTCATCGTATCTTGTGCTGATATTCCATAGAAGGTGTTTGAGTCATACAATAATGTGTCGGTAGTGTAGGGTGGTAAAGGATTTATTGTATCTTCTCTTTTTTCTGCACTCTTGATTTTAATACAAACTTTGGAGCTCTTTCTAATTGAAGCATCATGATTTTTAACTACATAAAAACTTAATTTTTGATTTTCCTCTAATTCAATAGTCGTGTAGTATACCCTTAGTTTATGATTGTTGTAACACTCATACCTAGTTACTATCCAGTTTAAGACCGGAGTCTGAACTCTTCCAGCACTCAAATTGTTAATATATTCTTTTCTAAATTTTACGCTTGGATTTCCACTTATATATTGCCTTACCTTTTCAGTTAATTTAAAACCTATCCATCTGTCTTCAATTCTTCTAACTATCTGAGACTCTACTAAATATACATTGAAAGACCTTGGGTTGTTTATAGCCTGTAAAATAGCTTTTCTTGTAACTTCATGAAATTCCGCTCTCTTAATATTAGGATTGAAAGGTCTTAGTGCTAAATATATGTCCCAGGCTATTTTTTCTCCTTCTGTATCTGGATCGGTTCCTACTAAGATTTCATCTACCTCTAAAGCCAGTTTTCTTAAGGCATCTATTGTCATAGTTTTATCTGTGATTATTTCTGTTGTACCACAGATTGGACATTTTCTGTTATCTTTATAATCGGTGAACTGATGTCCATTTTTACATCTTTTTATGGTATTATAATAAGGTGTGAAGTCATAATGATTATTCTTTCTTGATACATCTACACCATATATGCCTATATTTTGTGTAGTTAGATCATAGACGTGGCCTCCAGAAGCAGCAACAATTAGTATTTTGTCCTCTAGAACTGTTTCATATGCTCTAATATTTTCAATTTGACGTACGCTTGGTTTCGAAAAAAAGTTAGAAATAGTTTTTGCTTTATTGGGGGATTCTACTATAAGTAAAACAGTCTTAACTCTTTGTAGAGAAGGTTCTACTTCTCCTTCAGTTTTAATTTTGTATATCTTTTTCCTTTCATCGTTTATCTTGCTTACTATATCATGTAAACTTTCACCACCGATCCTATCATTCTCTATGTCTAATTCGTGCCATGTTATGTCATCAAGAACTAGTGAGAGTTTTTTGTTTAATATTCTAAATAAGTTATCATCATCGACAAGTAAAACTGATAAACCTGTTGTGAGTTCTCCTCCATATATTCTTGATGTTCTTCCACTTGCCTGTATATACGTAAGATAATCTGGTATAAGTATGTTTCCAGAAGAAATCACTAAATCTCCAAGTTCAGCCACCTTATTTAAAATCTCATTATCTTTAAGATATTTGTTAGCAACTTCATAAGCTTGTAGTAAGGTTTCATCTTCTAGTTTTCCTTCTCTAGCTTGAGAAGTTAACATAGCTATTGCTGCAGGACTTAGCTTTCTTAATTTTCCTCTTACCCTTCTAGCTAAATTAATTATCTCTCGATCTTTTGTTATTATACCTAAAATACTTAATATCCTTGATAAAGCTACAATGTTCATTATATCTCCTATTTTAAATTTGAACTTTGGAATCCCAACAAATATCGCGTATTTTACTCTCCAAGGGATATCAATCCCTCTTACTAATATACCATAATGAGTAGCGGAACCGATTAAAGCATAAAGATTGCCTTTAGCAAATTCATCAATTTTGTTTGCTTGCGATGAGGTAATCATAGCGACGTTTAAATCTGCCAGTTGTTGTTCTAACCACTTAGCATACTCTTGCCCTTTGTCTACGGGTACAAAAATAAGTCCTCCATCTCCTAACTTTTTAAGAAGAATTCTCAGTAATTTCAATACATCATTATCATTTTTAGGTAATCTTGTATACGTATCAATTATTTTTCTTATATATATCATAGAGCTTCCAGGTCGAAATCCCATCAAAGCAGATAGCACTGGATTCCCTTTCGTTAATGTGGCTGATGAAAATACAATGGTTTTTCCTTTTAACTTATTTCCTCTTATTTCTTGGATTTTAGTGTATGCACTTTCATCTTCTCTAGCTTTTCTTAGTATATCTTTTACCGCTATTATATCTTCCTTTGAAAACCCAGCTAAGTTAAGGATAGAATCTGCACTTTT
This sequence comes from Sulfurisphaera sp., assembly GCF_059755235.1. Lineage (NCBI taxonomy): Archaea > Thermoproteati > Thermoproteota > Thermoprotei > Sulfolobales > Sulfolobaceae > Sulfurisphaera > Sulfurisphaera sp. The sequence continues at coordinate 203,987 of NZ_DBPRYF010000048.1, read as the reverse complement.
GCTTGATTTTAATGCAGTATCTACATCATCCACGAATAAAAAGTCATATTTTACGCCTTTTATCTCATTTATTCTGTCTATTATAAATCTATTTGTAGAGATAAAAATATTAAAGTCTCCACTAATTAGTGACTTATAAAGCTCTTCTCTTTGTGACTCATTTAAACCTGAATGGTAATAAAGCAATTTTGTTTCAATTTCTACCTTTTTAGTAAATTCCGATATTCTATCTACTGCTTGCTTTACTAGACTCCTTGTAGGGAATATTAATATCGATTTCCCATTTTTTCGTGAGAAATAAATCGATGATATTATGCCAAAAGTTGTCTTTCCTAAACCCGGAGGAGCGATGATAGCAAAGCTTTCTTTTCGTAATACTCTTATAATCCAACTTTTTTGAGGGCCAAATGGTGGGAATCCTATAATATTACTAAAGAGAGACCTAAAAGACTCATACTCTTTTAATATATCCATTATGTCCTTAAGTTTATTTATTTTACCAAAGTTATACAACTCATCTACTAACTCTTTTATATCGTCAAATTGGTCATCTTTTTCTAAGCAGTTATTACACACAGAACCTTTATATAATCTCTCTGCTGAGATCGAACTACCACAATTAGGGCATGAATTCATGTAAATTGATGAGGGAGGAATTTTAAGTGAATTTTGGTTTTCCAAGTTCTCGTTCACTAATTTATGTAAAAGTTAGACTTATTTAAAAGATTGCATAGTTTAAAATAATGAGCCAAGAGATTACGTTAAGAGTAAGTGAAGCAAGGCAAAGAGATGTTGGTAAGAAGATTGCAAGATTGTCGGATTATGCAATGAAAAAACTTGGTATAGAGCCTGGAGATTATATTGAAATAATAGGACCTAAAGGTTCTGTACCAGCGCAAGCGATGCCCGCAGAGGGTATTTCTGATGACGAAATAAGAATTGATGGTAATATTAGGAAGTTTATTGGTGTTGGTGTTGGTGACGATGTCAACGTTAGAAAAGCCAATGTTAGACCTGCAGCAAAAGTCGTATTGGCACCAGTAGAGCAGACGATATCTTTCTATTCCTCCTTCCCTGAGTATGTAAAATATGAGTTGCTAATGAACAAACCGTTAACAAAAGGGGAAACTATACCGATACCAACTATCGGCGGTTCATTAGACTTAGTTGTAGTTGAGACACAACCCTCTGGTTACGTTTATGTAACAGATTCAACAAACATTGAAATAAGAGAAGAACCAGCAAAGGAAAGTGAATTAGGAGGATATCCAAAGATTACTTGGGAAGATATAGGAGATCTTGAAGATGCAAAACAAAAAATAAGAGAAATTGTTGAGTGGCCACTAAGACATCCAGAACTATTCCAGAAACTAGGAATTGAGCCACCGAAAGGAGTTCTATTATACGGCCCACCTGGTAACGGTAAAACACTACTTGCTAGAGCTTTAGCTAATGAAGTAGGAGCTAGCTTTTACACAATTAACGGCCCAGAGATAATGAGTAAATTTTATGGTGAAAGTGAGCAAAGGTTAAGAGAAATATTCCAAGAAGCTGAAAAGAATGCACCATCAATAATTTTCATTGACGAGATAGATTCTATTGCACCAAAGAGACAAGAGGTAACGGGAGAGGTAGAAAGAAGAGTAGTGGCACAGCTTCTTACACTAATGGACGGGATAAAAGGGAGAGGAAAGGTTATTGTAATTGGAGCAACAAATATACCTGATGCAGTAGACCCCGCACTAAGAAGACCCGGCAGGTTCGATAGAGAGATTGAAATAAAGCCACCAGATACTAAAGGTAGGAAAGAAATATTACAAGTTCACACTAGGAATATGCCATTAGATAATGATGTAGATTTAGATAAACTGGCAGAGATAACTTATGGTTATACCGGAGCTGATTTAGCAGCTCTAGCGAAGGAAGCAGCTCTAAATGCATTAAGAAGATTTATAGCCGAGAAGAAAATTAACCTAGAACAAGAGAAAATACCAGCGGATATATTAAAGGAACTTAAAGTAACTATGCAAGACTTCCTAGAAGCAATGAAAAGCATACAACCAACATTACTTAGAGAAGTTTATGTAGAAGTACCAAAAGTTCATTGGTCAGATATTGGCGGATTAGAAGGAGTAAAACAGCAATTAAGGGAAGCGGCAGAATGGCCTTTAAGATTCCCCGATGCGTTCAATAAAGCTGGCATAACTCCGCCAAAGGGTATTTTGTTGTTTGGCCCACCTGGTACTGGTAAAACTATGCTAGCTAAGGCTGTTGCTACTGAGAGTGGTGCAAACTTCATAGCTGTTAGAGGGCCAGAAATACTCTCTAAATGGGTTGGTGAGAGTGAAAAAGCAATTAGGGAAATATTTAGGAAGGCAAGACAAGCAGCACCAACAATAATATTCTTTGATGAGATTGATGCAATAGCACCAATGAGAGGGATATCATCAGATAGTGGAGTAACAGAAAGAATAGTTAACCAACTGCTGGCAGAAATGGATGGAATTGTTCCCTTGAATAGGGTTGTAGTTATTGCTGCTACTAACAGACCAGATATACTTGATCCTGCTTTGTTGAGACCAGGTAGATTTGATAGGCTTATCTATGTTCCTCCACCAGATAAGAGTGCTAGAAAAGATATTCTAAGAGTGCACACAAGGAATGTATCATTGGCTGAGGATGTATCATTAGATGAGTTAGCAGAAAAAACAGAAGGCTACACTGGAGCAGACATAGAAGCTCTAGTTAGAGAAGCTGCTATAAATGCTATGAGGAGAGCTTATTCCGAGTGCGATAAAAATGCAAGAGATGAGTGTAAAGATGGTCAAGATTGTTATTTAAATAAAATGAGACAATGTATGAGCGAGAGTAAAATAGTTGTTACAAAAGATGATTTTAACAAAGCTTTAGATCTTGTAAGACCCAGTGTAACACAAGCTGATATTCAGAGATATGAAAGAATGGCAAAAGAATTAAAGAGGTCAGTTATATGAAGCAATATAAGATATTATTTTTTATAGGAGACGGACTTGGAGACAGGCCAGTAAAGAAGCTCAACGGAAAGACCCCATTAGAGTATGTTGAAAAGCCCAATATTAAAGAACTTCTAAAAAATTCAATTGTTGGTCTAATGGATCCTATTTCTCCTGGAGTTATTCCCGGAAGCGACACTTCCCATTTATCTATGTTTGGTTTAGATCCTCATAAATACTATAGAGGAAGAGGTGCATTTGAAGCTATAGGTGCAGGTGCCAGATTAAAAGGCAGTGATGTAGCTTTTAGAGGTAATTTTGCCACGGTGAATAATGATTTAGTGGTTATTGATAGAAGAGCTGGAAGAAAAATTGAGGAAGCTGATGAATTAGTTAAGGAACTTAACGATAAAATAGGAGAGATAGACGGTATCAAAGTAAGATTTTATCATGGTACTGAACATAGAGTTGCTGTCGTTTTGAGCGGCAAAGGATTAAGCGATAAAGTAAGCGATACAGACCCTCATGAAGTTAATAAAAAAGTCTTGGAAAGTAAACCTTTAGATTCTTCACCGGAAAGTCAATTCACAGCAAATGTGGTTAACAAATTAACTAGAAGAATATACGAGATACTAAATAGCTCAGAGATAAATAAAAAAAGGATAAATAAGGGAGAATTACCAGCAAATATAATTTTAGTTAGAGGTGCGGCAGAATTTGTTGAACTTCCTCAATTCGAATCATATACTAAACTAAACGCGGCAGCTGTTTCAGCTACTGCATTAATTAAAGGCATTTGTGAGCAAATAGGAATGAAAGTTGTTACACCTCCAGGTGCTACTGGTGGTTTAGATACAAATTATTTAGGAAAAGCCGATGCTGCTGTAGATTTACTTAAAGAATATGACTTTGTATTTCTTCATCTTAAAGCTACTGACGCAGCATCTCATGATGGTAATGTTGATGGTAAAGTCTATGCAATTCAAAAAATGGATGAAATTATCGGCAGAATACTTAATAAATTTGGAAGTGAATTAATTATCGGAATTACTGGTGATCATGCTACTCCAGTAGAAGTAAAAGAACATAGAGGTGATCCTGTACCTTTCCTACTTTATGTTCCTTACAGTGTTATAGTAGATAATGTCGCTGATTTTAATGAGAGAGAAGCTAGAAAAGGCTCTCTTAGAATAAGAGGCTTGGATGTACTTAATATATTGCTAAACTACTCTAATAGAGCAGAAAAATATGGAGCATGAAGAGGCTCGAAAGGGCTGACTAGTGATGACCCCGCGCAGGTCGGATTTTAACATTTTTTTACAATAAATTTTTCAAGTATTTGTTTTACTCTAAGTTTTACAAAAAGGTTATTTATTATCAATACTGCTCCAGCATTTGGCTGTCCATAAATAATTATATCATTATTTTTACCAAAAAGAATTACCGGAATTACTAATAAATCTTCTTCTCCATCAACTAGTATAACATTTTTATCCATTTTAATTTCGTCATTTAATATTTTTTGAATTAAATTCATAACAGAGAGCCTTATTAATGACTTTTCATTTTTGACATGAATTGAATTTTCTTTAATTATTTTCATTTGTATATATCTTTTTGTTTTTCCGTCAATTATAGATAGAAAAGGAATAATATTAATACTTTCTAGCGTTGAAGTTACTACATCGCCTATGGTTATAACCCTGTTATTTTTCTTTTTATGTAAAAATTCGATTAGTGAGTTATTATTTGTAAATAAAAACCCATAGGGTCTTGAGAGTTCATCTTTTAGAGATCCAGGCATTTGAAAACAATAGTCTATTTCACTATTATTGCGTATCTCCAAGGTACTGAAGCCCCAAACAGTTTAGCTGTCTCTGATTCTGTATCAAGTATTATTACTATGCCTTCCCATTCGTCACTAAAACTTGTTGAACCGCAGACTGGACATTTAGGAGTATCTGGTGGTACTAATGCTCTACAGTTTTTACAAGCCTTAAATTCCTTATTCTTTTCTGGCATTACTTACTCGCCTTCGCTAGTTCTTGTGTAATCCATTCTATTTTTCCTAGATAAGGTTGTTTCATCGTTAATGCTATTCTAGGCATCCTTCCTCCACTTGTAGATACGCTAATAATTCTTGCTCTTACTCTGTCTCCTTTCTGTAGAGTTTTCTTGCTTTTTTCTCCTATTAAAATTCCTCTATTCTGATCAAATTTAAGATTATCATCTGTAATTTGTGATATATGTACTAAACCATCAACTGGCCCAATATTAACATAAACACCATAACTATCTACCTGGTTAACTTCTCCTTCAACTACTTCTTGGATGACAGGGTTGAAAACTAATAACTCGAAGCTTACCTCATGGTAAGTTGCTCCATCACCAAACAAAATGTAACCCTCCTCACTAGTTTTTGCGTTTAAGACAGCTAATATTAAACCAAGATCTTTTGACATTTTTTCTTGGTATTCTTGTCTTAATATTTGAAGTGCAATATCATCTAGCGGTTGACCAAAATATTCTGGAGGTATCCGAATAACTCCTTTTGCTTTAATTAGTTTAAACATAAAATATCAGACTAGATAATAAAATCTACCTTTATATTTTTACTCTTCTGTCTAAGGTAAATAACTTTAATTCCTTTTTCTTTTGCTTTTTGTCTAAGCTTACTATCATTTGTGAACAGTACTAGATTGTTATCTTTACACATTCTAATCAGCCCATCATCTACTAGCATGTTTTCATAGCCCTCAATTGTTTTCCAATAAGTTTTGTAAATATCTAAGTACTTAAAGGCCAAATTTGCTTTCTTACTCATTAATACACTTTTAGAATTAAGGAACTTATCTAATTCCTTTAGGACAATTTTTGGAACGTAGAAAATAGGTTTATAGTCTAAGAATTGAATCAGCTTAGCAAATGGATCCAGACCATAGTAAATATAAAGAAGAATGTTTGTATCTACAACTACTCCTAGATCTTTATTATTCCCCAACCCACTAATCTCCATCTTCCAGTAACTTGTTTACTTATTGCAACTCTTAAATCTTTATCCCATACTACTAATGGTCTCTTTAATTCAATTTCTACATCTCCGCCTTTTATGTTTTTAACTACACCTAATGTTGTGGCAGAACCTAGTGTTAGCATAACTACCTCATTTTTCTTAATATTGTCTACCTTTATTAGATCTTTTGCACCTACAACCCTATCAAGGAGCTGATAATTTGTAATCTTTAAATTCCACATTGTCTTAACGGTATCATTATTAGCCTTTACTACTACACTTCCAACCAAACTATCCGCTTTAACATATGAAGGGTCTAAGGTTGTTCCTATAGCAACTAGTCCCCCAGGTTTTGCTTCTTTTACTTCTAGATCCGAAAAACGGAGAGAAGTTATAGTCGTGTATAAAGGTTCATATTCAACTTTTCCCCCTGGTTTCTCATGTCTGATTCCAGGGAGTATCTTTATTTCATCTCCTATTGACAACTTACCTTGAATTATACTACCCCCTAAAACTCCCCCTTTTAGTTCGTTATAAGGAGTGCCTGGTTTATTAATGTCAAAACTTCTTATGGTAAGCATTATTGGGTCTTTTGTTAAGTCTCTTTGAGGAGTAGGAATATATGTTTCTAAAGTCTCAATTAATGAGTCTATATTTATTTTATGTAACGCACTTACTGGAATTATTGGAGCATTTTCAGCCCAGGTACCTTTTATAAACTCTTTAATTTGCTTATACTGTTTATAAGCTTCTTCTTTACTTACGACATCTATTTTATTTTGAACTATAACTATGTTTTTGATATTTACGATACCTAATGCAACAAAATGTTCTCTCGTTTGAGGTTGTGGAAAAGGTTCATTAGCAGCAACTACAAGTATCGCTCCATCCATTAACGCTGCTCCAGATAACATTGTAGCCATTAAGACTTCATGACCCGGAGCATCAATAAAAGATACTTTTCTTAGAAATTTTGGTTTTTCGTCACTTCCGCATTGGTTGCATGAATACTCTGTTGTATATGCTTCTGGTTTATTGCAATGTTCACAGATTCCAATACTTGCTTCGGCATAACCAAGCTTTATTGTCATTCCTCTTTTTAACTCTTCAGAATGTTTAGATGTCCAGACGCCCGTTATAGCCTGGACAAGAGTAGTCTTACCATGGTCTACATGACCTACTACACCTATATTGACTTCTGGTTGAACTTGTGGCCAAGACAAAAGAATTATCACCTAATTATTACAGTATTGATCTGAACTACTTCCGGAGTGACCATGTTACCGCGAACAGTCTTTTTCTTTCTCATTCCGTCTTCTTTGGGGTGGTAACCTGGTGGACCACTTAATAGTAGTTTTCTTTTAGCTCCACCAGGCACATCAAATCTCATAGGAAATCCGGAGTTATCTGATCCTCCAGTAATTTTCAGCTTGAAGTTTAAACCAGATACAACTAGTTCTACCGAATCACCTATTTTTGACCCAATTAAGTTGTTCAGCTTTGACTGATCTATTGATAATTGAAAAGACTTAGTTCTATATGCTATAGCTTCAAACTCATTTGATCCATATTTTTCTGCCATAGTCGAGGAGATCCACACTTCATCTGGTGGTACATCATTATTAATTTCTACTTTGAATGGTGTTTTCACTTTTACTCTTTTATCCCCCTCTTGTTTGGTTATTTCGATTGTAAGTAAATTGTCTATTCCTAGCTCTTCTTTTAGCTTTTGATTTATTTTTGCAGAAGGTATAGCTTTTCCTTCCTTTTCTCCTTGAATCGATTGAACTTGGTCAGACACTTTTACCTTTACCTTTTTCTGTTTAGGCTCTTTAGTTTGTGGATCAGATATGACAATTTTAAAGTCTGGCAAGTTATTATCCCTTGGTAAGGTAAATTAGAATACAAGTATTTAAAATCGAAGTTACATAAAATACGTATGCTTGGTGTACTATTAGTTTTACATGGAAGTAAAATTCAAGAATGGCAAGATGTAGCAGTTCAATATGCCAATCTTTTGAGAAAATATTTTGATTTAGTTGAATATGGCTTTATAGAATTTAATACACCTTCAATAACCGAGGCGGCAAAAATATTAATTAATAAAGGAGCAGATACAATCGTCGTAGTACCATTACTGTTTGCTGCGGGAACTCATTTTAAAAGAGATATTCCTAAGCAACTAGCTGAGATAAAAAATGTAAAAATAATCATTGCAGATACTATAGGTATAGATGAAAGAGTAGCAGAAATTCTAAAAGAAAGAGTAGAAAATAGTTTAAAGAGTACCAGAGACTAATAATTCTGCTTTTTCTGGTTCATATCTCCACTCTGGTGGTAATACTCCATTCTCTTTATAATATGCAGCTACTCTTCTTATCTTAGATTCTATTTCTTCTAACCCTCTTTTTGCTTTTTTATCCTTTGGGTGCTCAAATAGATGCCTTCTAACGTTAGCTGCTCTCCTTATAAGATTGAATAAATCTTCTGGAATCTTTGGAGCTAAATTCTTTTCTTCTAGTATTTGAACTACTTTTTTACCAGTAATTTGTTTTACTAGAGGAATTCCATACTGATCTCTTAAAATTAGTCCGATCATACTAGGTGGATATCCTTTTTTTGCTAACTCCTCGACTAGCAGTTCTACTTCTTCTCTGGTAAATCTTACCCACTTAGGGGATCCACTTCTTACTGGTCTAGTTGAATGTGATTTTCCATTAGGTCTCTTCTTATTCACTAAGCTTCACCTATTAACTAAAGGTTTTAGTGAAGTAGTATTAAATCCCTTCTTTTTAAGTTCTTCTCTTACAATTTGCGTTCCTTTAGACATATTATATAGTTTTTGGAACGCTATTTTTCTAGGTAAAAGTTTTACTCCGCAATCAGGATTAACCCAGATCATTTCTGGCTTAAAGTAATTTAGCAACATTCTTAGATCATTTGCTACTTCCTCTGGTGTCTCTATTCTCTTTTTATGAACATCTACTACACCAACTCCTATTTCTCTATCCCATTTAGTAAATAATTTAACCGGTTCATAATCATAATTTTTCAAAGCTAGATTAATTTGATCTACGTTCAAATTATTTAGATAAGGTTCTAGATAGCTATACTCACCATAACAGACGTGCATGACAACCTTTACGTTTATTCCTTTAATAGCTTCGTTTACGGATTCTATTGCCCACTCAACTTCGTCTTTATGAGTATGTATTGCAGGCTCGTCAATTTGAATTATTTTAGCTCCAGCTTCTATAAGTTTTCTCATTTCACTATTTATTACTTTAGCTAAATCGAATGCTAGATCTCTCTTGCTTTTATAATACTCATTATACGACCATTCAGCTATTGTATATGGCCCGGTGATGGTTATCTTTAGATTTTCAGTATACGATGCTGATTTTGCAAATAAGAATTCATCTACCAACATAGGTTTTACATATTCCACTTTTCCGACAACAGACGGTTTTCTATAATAATTAGTTCCCCATACTCTCACTGGGCCATAAAATTTAAATCCAGCTAGTCTTTCAGCGAAAAACTCAACCATTTCATCTCTTCTCATCTCACCATCAGTAGGTACATCAATTTCAGCGAGTTGATGATCTCTCAGTACCGTTATTACTGCATCATCAAATGCCTCTTGTAAATCTTCATCTGATATCTTCCCAGCTTTATGTAACCTAATTGATTCTCTAAGCCACTTAGGTCTTGGATAACTACCTATAACTGTAGTAGGTAAAATGGGGAGCTCATCCATTTAAGACCATCTCCTTAGCTTTTTGTAATAATTTAAATTTTTTCTGAACTACAATCTCTGGAATAAAATCATTAAACGACGAGTTTCCAAGGATCAGCCTTGAAATTCCTTTCTCATTTGCGCTTGAGACTATTCTTTTTATAGTAACAATTTTTTCCATTTTAGTAGTTCTAGAATCTAAGACACCGAAATAAACTTCCTTATTCTTTAGTAATTGATAAAGTTTACCAAGTTTATTTTTGTTATTTTCAGTAACGTCGAATCCATAAACAGTAACAGGTAGTTTAAGGAAGTATTCTAATCTGTTAAAGTTTATATCAAAGTATGTTAGTAAATGTGTTTCAGCGTTAATATTGGACAGTATTACATTATAAATTTCTGGCAATAAATCTAGGGTTTCTTTTTTGATGCCCTTTTGAAATATTGAAGGTTCATGTATTTCAATAATATCAGTTTTTATTTCAGAAAGTAAGGCATTCAGTATTTTTGCATAATCTCTCATTAGCTCATCTTCCTTTTTGTAATACTCATCTTTAGAAAGTTTAAGAAACGTTAAGGGTCCTAGAATAACAGCTTTAAGCTTTGCTTTATGTTTTTTAGATAGCTCTTTGGCCATCTCAAAGTATTTTATGTATGTATTATTTTCCTTGTACTCTAGTCTATTTTTTATAGTTATTTGCCTATAATAGAAGTTATTATCAAAAAATCTTGTTAAAACTTCTTTTTGTCCTCCTTTTATAAATGAATATGTTAAATCCTCTATGTCATCCCATTCTATCATGCTATCCGTAGTATAGTCTACTTCGAAAGAGTCCATCATTGAAAAGAAATTATCCATAAATTTTTCAATTTCTTTCAAAAACTTTTCATCACTTAATTTTCCATTATTATATTTTGAAATTAACTTTGCTATTTTTACCGGTTTTGGATAGCTTCCGATTAACGCAGTTTCTATTTTCATTAAGATAATTTGGGGGCAAGCAAATAAGTAACTTTCCCCCCTCCTTCCATATTGAACTCTAGTTGCATAGGCTTTTGCTCCGCAAACGCTACCTTAACATAATCCGATAATTTTGTCAAAGAAATTATATCATCTAAATAATCTATATCGTACGACGAAGAGCACTCTTTATTAAACTCTATTTCATTTATACTTCCAGTTTCCTTTGAAAATTCAACCTCTACTTTGTTTTCCCCCTCGCCTTTTGTTATTATTTTTTCTTCATTAGCAGAAATTAATAAAGTGTCAGAAACTTCTGAAATCTCTCCTATGGCATTCTTAAAGCCACTAGCATTTATTGAAGCTTTTACATCAAATTCCAAGTTTACTTCTGGTACTTCAGGTGGTAATACTTCTATGTTATTAACGTTGAATACCCTATTTAAAGCTCCGCTTAATGTTAACTTTACTACTTCTGGGGTTTCCGCTTCTATGACTATTTCCTCTTTTCTTTTTGCCACTTTCAAAAGTTTACTCATATATTGAGTATTAAACCCAAATTTGAATTCATCAGGAACGTCATATTCTTTAAACATTTCTTTAGGTAAGTCAATTTTAATTAGTGAAATATGTGCCTTATCTATTGCTATCAGCTGTATTCCTTCTGGCTTAATATCAAAGAGTGCTTCGTCAACTAGCTTTAGTAATGCTTGAATGATTGCTTTTAGATCCCTTACATCATCATAAACTATACGCATACTTAATCCCTAATCTATTTAATCTAATCTCTCTCTTATTTTTTCTCATGGAGTTTCCTCGTATAATCATATCTTCAGATAGGAGTGGTTCAGGTAAAACATTGTTCTCTTCTGCATTAATGAGAATTTTCTCGAAAAAATTCAAAGTTAGAGGCTTTAAAGCCGGTCCTGATTTTATTGACCCTAAATATCATAAAATAGCTTCTGGCTCTCCCTCAATAAACCTAGACTTATGGATGATGGGGGACCAAGGCGTTATAAGAAGTTTATCAAAATATGGAAAAGGATACGATATAGGTATAATTGAAGGTGTTATGGGTCTATATGACGGTATTGATACAGAGTATAGTACATATCAACTTTCTTTAGTAACAAAAACTCCGATAATACTTCTTATTAACTGTAATAATGTAAGTTCTACTGTAGGTGCAATAGTTAAAGGTTTAAAAGAATATGGAAACGCAAACATTGGAGGCGTTATATTTAATCAAATAGGATCAGAGACTCACTATAATTATTGTAAAAACTCAGTTAAAGACGTACCAGTTTTGGGTTATGTAAAATTTGATAAGAAATTTGTTATACCGTCAAGACACCTAGGCTTATACACAACAGAGGATTATAAAGAAGCCGAAGAATCAATTAAGCAAGTCGCAGAATCTATAGAAAATACAGTTGATATAGGACAAGTCTTTGAAATAGCCTCCACTGCTATGCCTTTACCTGATGAAGATGTCAGGGAGAATGAGGGAAACAGAAAGAATAAGATAGCAGCGGTAGCTTATGACTCTGCTTTTAATTTTTATTATGAAGAAAACCTAGATCTTTTACGTAAAAAATACGAGATAAGATTATTTAGTCCACTCATGAATGAGACCGTTGAGGAAGCAGATCTAATTTATATAGGTGGCGGTTATCCAGAATTACATTTACAAGAGCTCGAAAACTCACATAAAACTATTAGCTGGATAAGAAAGGAAGCTGAAAAAGGTAAACCTATATTAGCAGAGTGCGGTGGTCTAATGTACTTATCAAAAGAAATTATAGATGAAAGAAATTACAAGATGATGGATTTGTTTGATATCAGCATAAAAGCAAAAGATAGACTGACTATAGGTTACACAGAATTAGAAATTATAAAAGATAATATCCTAGGGACTCAAGGTCAAATAGTTAGAGGGCACGAGTTTCATGTTTCTAAGGCTATGAATATAGGGAATGATGTAAATTTTTCAATGCAAAATAAAATAGGAAAAGGGATATGGGACAAAAAGGATGGTGCTACAGTGTATAATGTTCTTGCTTCATACAGTCATTTTCATTTTTCAAGAGCTAGTAGATTGTTGTCTTTTGACTTCTAATTTTTTAACTCTGTCTAATACTTCTAAAAGTCTATCTATTTCTGTTGTATATAATCTAATTTTGTAAGGTAATTTTGATGTACTCGAATGAATTTCTACGTATCTTTTCTCTCTATTATCTATTATTTCTGCATTAACTAAGTGCCTTGAGTGTAGATATACTCCGGATTTGTCGGTAGACAGTATTCCTTTTTCGGTTACCTTATAACTCTGTGGAGCCATTACTTCCATTGCCTGGAACTTTACTAGCCTTCTATATACGAGTATATTAAACAAATACAAGGTCTCAAAATATATAATATAAATTGCAAGCCTCTCATAACCTATTTCATGGCTTACGATTTTTAATAATACTTCATCATATAGAACATATAATAATATCATATATCCTATCATGAATATAAAAGATTTAAAGCTTGATGAAGCAAACTCCTGCATCTTCTTAAGATATTCTTGATCTTTCTGTATAATATCACTAGCTTTTTTCTCTTCAAACAAAGTCCTCGAATTTGAGATCTCCGGCAAGTATTTTCTTTCACTAAGCATCGGGTTGTTTCTCATTGTCATAATACTAGTAACGCCCATGATTAGAATAATATAAAGTATATAAATCGGTACAAAGTACTGAGGGTATAATGATAAGAGAAAAGACATTAGGATCATTCCTACTTGCGTCATTAGAATCATTTTCCAATTGTATGGATTAGGATAAGGGGAAGATGCCATGCCTAATAATAATATCTTTAAAGCCTTAATAAATATGTGTTTGATTCTACTATTGCTTTATTCAATTACGGCTTATTCGTTTTTTACTATCTCACATTATTCTCATGTTATACCTTCAACTAATACTTTACTCAATATTTATGTGGAACAGCAATATATCATGTCTCCCATAAAGGTAAATTTATCTTTTGGTAATCTTTACATAAGTTTTTACATTTTTAATATATCAAGGATGAACATATCATATTCAAGTTCTTTTAATTCTTCTTTTGATAGACCGATTATTTTTTATAACGAAAGTGTTAATGCTACTATTATTAAAGTCAATTATATATTTGCGTCTAACATGTCAATTACTCTATCCACACCTTTTCAATATGTGAAGATAATTGGTAATATAAGTAATGAAAATATCTCTATTCCTTTAACGTCTTATTCTACTTCTAATCTCTCCAAGTTACATGGATTTAATTTTAATTATATTACCTTTATATTTATATCTATAACTGCAATATTTTTATTTATTGTACTGAGAAGATATAAAGGTCATTAGTATATACGCTTTTATATTTTTGATTAAAAATCTATTTGATGGTACCAAAAAGTGATTTGAGGAAAAACTTGGAAGACGGACTACCAATACTTATTTATGATTTTGATGGACGAGAGGAAGAAGTTGATCTAATGTTTTATGGTGGCAGAATAACATGGAAAAGTATAAACATGCTTAGAAAAGATGCAGGTGGATTAATATGTTATGTAACTTCTGAAGATTATGGAAAACAACTTGGAATAGATTTCATGACTAATATTGTAAAGGAAAAATATCCTTACTTAAGTAAGAAACCAGTATATGGAGATGATCCAGCTTTTTCTCTTTGGGTTAATCATGTGGATACAAGAACAGGGATAAATGACCAAGATAGAGCAAAAACTATAAGTGAATTACATAATGTAATTTCCTTGCTAAAAGAAGACAAAAACTCTGCTATTGAGAAATTTAGAAATGAATTCTACTCTCCCGGTCATGTACCAATACTTATGTCAAGAGGTCTAAACAAAAGAAAGGGGCACACAGAGTTAAGTATGGCACTGTTAGAGTACGCTGGATTGGAAAAGAGTGCTGTAATAGCTGAAATGCTTGATGATAAAACAAGTTTGAATAAAGAAAAAGCTATGAGATATGCAAAATATAATGGCTTTCTTTTTGTTGAAGGTAAAGAAATTCTAAAAGAGGTGTTATTATGAGAAAATATGGTGTTGTTGATACTACTTTTTCAAGAGTTGACATGGGAAGTATTGCAATAAAAGCAATAAAAGCAGAAGACCCTGACGCGGAAATTATAAGATATACTGTACCTGGAATTAAAGATCTTCCAGTAGCTGCAAAAAGGCTTTTAGAAGAAGGATGTGACGGTGTAATAACTTTAGGGTGGGTTGGTAAGACCATGTTAGATAAATATAGCTATCTTGCTACTAGCATTGGATTAATAACAGCTCAGTTATTGACATCGAAGCACATAATAGATGTTACCGTTCATGAAGATGAAGTAGAAGATGAAGAGAAATTAAAAGGTCTAGCAATAGACAGAGCTAAAAAGCATGCAATAAATTTAGTTAAACTTGTAAGAGATGGGAAAAATTCTTTAACTCCATATGCAGGAAAAGGATTAAGACAGGGGTATGAACATGCAGGATCAATCGATTAACTTAGGAATTGTCGTTGCAGAATTTAACTATGATATAACTTATCTAATGCTACAAAGAGCTTTATCTCATGCAAAGTTCTTAGGAGCCAATGTTAAAGTTGTGTTCAAAGTTCCAGGGAGCTATGACATGGCTATTGCAGTAAAAGAGCTACTAAAGAGAGATGATATAGATGCCGTTGTTACTCTGGGTGCAGTAATAAAGGGAGAAACAAAGCATGATGAAATAGTTGCAAATCAAGCTGCAAGGAAACTATTAGATCTTTCAGTGGAGTATAGTAAACCAGTAACTTTGGGAATTATTGGGCATGGGGTTACTCATGAACAAGCAGTTGAGAGAATTGAGGAATATTCCAATAGAGCAGTTGAATCTGCTATAAAACTTGCAAGAAGACTTAAGCAACTTAAAAATATTGGGAATGTAGAAGGTATGGTGACAATAGAGTGAAAATAGCCGAGATAAATCTAGTTGGATATAGAGAATGGACAGAAAGCCTAGGATTTGATAGAGAATGGAAAATTCAACATTTTCAGCATTCTTTTACGGCTAGTCTTACTAGGTTAGCTTCGGAAATAAACTCTTTTCTTTTAACATATAGATATGATTCATATATTTTTTTATTAGATGGAGTAAAAGTTGAAAATTTTTATTCTATTTTAGACAAAATTAAAGAGCTCTCTCCAGTACCAATAAATGTATGTTTGGGATTCGGCGAAACATTATTAGAAGCTGAAAGAAATTGCTATAATGAAGATTTAAAAGATAAATATGACGAGAAAATTGTCTTAGCTCATTTTGATTTAGATAGTTTTTCAAGGAAGAGATCTTCATTTAATGCTTATTTAGAAATTTATGATATTTATACCAAGATATTTGACTTTAGTAGAAATATAGGAGGTTTGGCTTACTATTTTGGTGGGGATAATATAGGGGTTTTTATGGGGCTGGATAAGGTAGAAGAAGCAAAACAAATAGTAAGTGAACTTGATAACTTAAAAGTTGGAATAGGGATTGGTGACACTCCAAGAGAGGCAGTCACTAAAGCAGCTAAAGCTCTTCACATAATAAGGACATATAGGGATAGGAAGATTGAAATCGCTAAAGATTAATCTCGGTGCTGGCTTAATAGGTGAAGAATTAGTTTATAAAGAAAGTATAAATATAGAGCTTGATGAAAACAATGTAATCCAGCATATAGGAAACGGTTTTGATTCAGACGCGATTGATGCTAGAAACTTTATTTTGTTACCACCACTTGTAAATGCCCACGTTCATATTGCGGATTTTACTTTCCCAGAAATAGGCATTGAAAAAACTATAAAAGAGCTAGTAGGAGACCCTCACAGCGAGAAATATAAATATCTAGATCTTTATGCTGAAAAAATCGAAGAGGGGATTAGAGAGTTTGCTTTGAAAGCTCTTAAGCAAGGAATTAGAGTAATATTAGATTTTAGGGAACAAGGAATATCTGGAGTTAGAAAAGCTAAGAAAGCGCTGCTAGATATAAATATAGATTATTTTGCCCTGGGTCGCTCAGATAATTTTACTGATTTAAATGAGCTAGCAAAAGAGGCTGAAGGCTATGGGCTACCAGATTTTAAATATCATTCTCTTGAAGAGCTTAAAACTATAAAGGATCTGTTTATACGCAAAATAAGGGCTGTTCATTTAGCTGAAACAAAAAAGCAATATTTAAGGGATGACGTTGGGAAAATTATTGATGTATATTCCCCCAACCTAATAATTCATGGAACTTATTTTAGTGAAAATGAGTTTAATCTAGCTAAAGATAAAAAAATATCCATAGTGTTTTGTCCTAGAAGCAATATGTGGTTTGGTGTAGGCATTCCTCAAATTTCCTTAGCTTACGACCAAGATGTAAGTATACTTTATGGTTCAGATAATGGTAGTTGGATTTCTCCAAATCTCTGGAAAGATTTAGAATTAGCTCTTTTATTAACAAGACTTCAAAAACCTGGCAGTAACTACGCTAAAAATATTCTTTTGTCTGCTACTATTGAGGCTTATAATTTCTTAGATCTTAAATATGCTATTGAAGAAGGTAATCGGACTTTTCCTATTTTTATAAAAGGAGAAGAAATTTTTAGAGCAGAGGAAAAATATAGTGCTATTATAAAAAGAGCAAGTGATAATGGAATTTATAATCTAGGAGCAATCCAGAATATAAGCTGACCACCCGAATCTGTTTGTGCTTCTATTTTCATAGGAATATTTTTTCCAAACCCTACAGAAACACTAGAAGAGAATGAAACTGCCTTTAAGACCTCTTTTAATACTTCTATACTATAAATCGCTTCGGACGGGGATTCTATTGTTAATGAGGTAAGTGGTTTATCTTGTTTGAGGATAGCGTTATATGTTTTTCCAGTCTCTTCTGTGGATAAGCTTACAGTATCCTCATTTGCTGATATATTTACCTCTTCACCTATAAGACTTAAATCTCTAGCTATATCATTGAGAATTTTACCATCTACGCTAAACGTAGTGGTCAAATTAACTTTAGGTTCTGATAATTGATCTACTGTAGTTTTCTCTCCTTTCATATATATGTTACTTCTAATTCCAGTTTTTTCATCTCTTACTGTAACTTTAACACCTGCATCTGTTTCCTCAAATGTTACACTTGCACTTTTAGACCTAACTTTACCAAGGATTTTCTTTAGCTCATTTATGTTAAGTTTTATCCCTAAAGGTTTTTCTATGCTATAATCTTCCAAGTACTCTTTAGAGATTTTTAAAATTACCATAAGAACTTTATCATCAGTTAGATATCTTGAGAAAATACTGTCTTCTGTAAAGTTTAAAAGTATCTCATCAGAAACCTTAACTAGTGCAGATAGAAGAGAATAAAAATCCTTGGCATTGGGATAAGTAGCTTTGATCATTCTTCCTCAGTTGTTTTTTGTTGTTTTGCTTTTTTAGGTTTTTTTGCTACTTTTTTCTTTTTCTTCCTGTCGGAAGTATTATATCTCGATGCTAACTCTTGAAACATTTTCTTTGCTTCTTCTACGCTTATCTTTCCATTTAGTAAATTATCCCAAATTTCACTATTTTTCATTAATAATTCAATATCAGCCACACTTAACGCGGGTAATACTTCCTCTGTCTCTGTTTCTATCCTTTCTTCATGCCCCCCTTCCTCTTCTTGTGGTGCTAGCTCCTCTTCATGCTCATGTTCAGTAGGCTCTTCCTCTTCTCCTCTTTCATGCTCTTTCTCCGGCTCCTCATCAAACATTATAAATCACCTATGTCAACTGTAGTAGATATACTTCACCCCTTAATAAATCTCTAGTTACACAGTATCCTCTGGGAAGTTTTTGCAATGTCTCATAAATTACCGAATAATAATGAGGATCCGAACCTCCTACTAATCTACTTGCATAATCTAGTTCTTTTGGTTCTATTAAGTTGAATATGAAGTAATAGCTTGCATTAGCTAATAAATCCTTTACATACTCTGTAGTTTGAGAGATTATAATAAAACCAAATCCAAATTTTCTTCCTTCAGCAAGTAACCTCTCAAGTAGCTGTTTCCCAGACTCTTTAGATAGTATGAATGGTGCTTCATCTATAATAATCATTTTCTTTAAATTTGAGACTCCAGAAGTATACATATAACTCTGTATCGACTTTAATAGTGTTTCCATAATAATATACTTTATTTCATTTGTGGGTACTCTTGAAAAATCAATTATCATATTTCTTGTTAATAAATCATTTACATTTACAGTAGAATTAGAAAATACAGCGGAAGACAAAAATTGGAGATATGGTTCTATTGACTGGTACCTTATTAGATCTTGTGATGTGGTAGCTAATTTTTTCTTTCTTTCTATTAATAGAATTAAGTCTCTTAATGTAGGTAAAGGATTATCCCATGTGCGTTTGTCTGTTTCATCTATTCCTTTTTCCATATATGCTTCTAGAATAAGATTAACTAATTCCATGGTCTGCAAATTCCCCAAGTTAAAAAGACTTTTTAACATCATGGATACTTCTAAAGCTCTTTCTTTTGGGCTTCGTCCAAATAAACTAAGCGGATTTATTGATATTGATGAAGCGTCAATTTTCTCAGCCCCATCAATGTTATATTCACCATGTAGATCAAAAATTAAGTAAGAGACTGTGAGATTTTTTACAATCTTCTTTGCTAGACTGGATTTACCAACTCCACTAGTTCCTATAATTACTGTGTTGTAATTTTTACTCTCTAAAAAATTTAATGAATAAATTCCGTCATATTTGATCCACTTGTATACTGGATCAGAAGTGTAAAAAGTTGAGTTAATTACTCCTCCTCTACCTAATCTCCCAACAATTTTTCCTATAACTAAACTGTTTTCTTGAGTTTTTTGCTTAGGAGTAACCAAATAAGGTAGCGCTATCCAGTTCAACGCTATTAAAGGCAGTTCATAATAAAAACCGTAGAGGGATACAACTATAGTAGCTAGAAAACTCCCTATAAGAAATAAGAAATTCTTAAACAAAAACCAGTAAAGAAGTAGTGAAATTAAAATTCCTATTCCTAATTTGATAGGAGAGAAATCTATCTTTGTTTTCCTTAGTTCATCAACCAAATAATCATAAAAATTTCTTTTTATAAAGGAATATATAAAGTAAATAAATATTGATACGATAATATAATATGGGGCATAGTATACAAAGGTTAAAGCGGACTGATCAAAGTTTTGATTAAACACAATACTATAAAGGACGAAGAATACAGGTAAGCAAATAAAAGACATCAATATAGAATTAAATAGGATAAAAGATACAATGCCGTTTAATGCTACTATGATTGTTGTCAATATGAATGCATATAAGGGATAATTAATATTAGTTACATACAAGATAGAAATTTCAAGTGAAATAATTATTAAAAATATTATATAAGACCTCACTTATATTAAACCCTGAAACTAAGTATTACTAGCTAGATGATAAACGTTTCTAATGAGTTTGCAACTAAGCTTAAGGAATTAGGGTATGTTAATCTTACTCCTATACAAAAAATAGCTATCCCTATAATTTTAAGAGGAAAGAACACACTAGTTATTGCTCCAACTGGTTATGGTAAAACTGAAACTGCAGTTTTCCCTGTTTTTTATAAAATTTTTGCTGAAAACTCTTTGCCTATCTCAGCGTTATATATAACTCCACTTAGAGCCCTAAACAGAGATATTGAAATAAGACTGAAAAGATTAGGAGATGCTCTAGGGATAAAAGTTAAAGTAAGACACGGCGATTCTACTGAAAGTGAGCGTAGAAGACTACTTTTAGATCCTCCACAGCTTCTTCTCACAACCCCAGAAACTTTGTTATACTTGCTAGTTAATGAGAAATATAGGAAATTATTAGAGAATTTAAAATGGATTATAATAGACGAGCTTCAAGAAATGTTAGATGAAAAACGAGGTTATGAGCTTCTTGTAATGTTAGAGAGATTAAAAAGAATAAGTAAGAATAAAGTGCAATTAATTGGTCTATCTGCAACTATTGGAGACATTGAAATAGCCAAGAGATTTCTCGGAGAAGATGTTGAAGTAGCTAAAGTAGATGCTAGGAAGAATATGGAAATATCTCTTTTGATACCAGAAATAAAAAAAGAATACGCAGATTTATCTGTTAAGTTCAATTTAAATCCAGAAGTAGTTTCAAGGATTAAGGAAATTGAGGAAATAATAAAGAAGGAAAGGCCTGTTTTAATTTTTACAAATGTTAGAGAGACGACAGAGTTCCTCTCTAATGAACTCTCTAAAATTACTCAATTAAAGGTATTAACTCATCATGGTTCTTTATCTAGAGAGATGCGTGTCGAAGCAGAGAAAGAATTTAGAGAAGGAGATATTGATGCCTTAGTCGCAACCTCTAGCTTGGAATTAGGCATCGACATAGGTAAAATAAACGCGGTTATACAGTACATGTCACCTAGACAAGTTATCAGATTAGTTCAAAGGATAGGCAGAAGCGGGCACTCAGTAGACAGACTTTCAAAAGGTTATATTATTCCCTCAAATGATATATATGATATTTTAGAGTGTAAATCTATTGTAGACAGTTTTAGAGAAGGGTACTTAGAAAAACCACTAGTAGAGTATAAGCCTTATGATGTTATAGCCCATGAAATAGCCGGAATGGTTTTAGAAGGATATAATGATCAAAAGGAAATTCTTGATATAATCAGGGGTGCATTTCTATTTAAGGAATTAACAGAAGAAGAATTTGATGATATACTGGGCATTTTAGAGTCTGCAAGAATTATAAAAAGGGAAAAAGGGAAAGTACTTCCTTCTTATAGGTTGTGGAGATACTACTATGGAACTAATATGATTCCAGATTCTTTGAGAGATTATTTAGTAATTGATCATGTGACAAACTCTAGGGTAGGTACACTAGACGAAGAATTCATTTCTACCATAGATGAAAATACTGTTTTCGTTTTAGGAGGGAAGTTATGGAAAGTTATCACTATTGAAGAAGGAAAGGTGTATGTAGAGCAAGCTCAGTTAAAAAGCGGAATTTTACCTAGTTGGTTTGGTGAATCTATTCCAGTAGAAAAGGAAGTTTCTTTAAAAGTTTATAAATACATAAACAGTGTAGAAAAAGGCAAAGCAGTAGATTTACCTGACTATATCCTTGAGAAGCTGAAAAATATTTTAAAAGAACAAATACAGAGAGGCTATCCAGTTCCTTCAGATAAAGAAGTATTAATAGAGATTAATAATGATCTAATTGTTATACACTCTGCATTCGGTACTAGAGGAAATAATACAATTGGGGCGCTGTTTTCAATCCTTTTAACTCAAGTTAAAGGAATTAGAGCTAATTATAGGTCTGATGCTTATCATATTGCTATAGCTACAGTAGTTTCTATACATAAAGACGATTTAGTAAAAGTAATTAATATGATAAATTCTCTATCAGAAAATGAACTTGAAGAATTATTAAAAGTTGCAATAAAGGAAAGTCCGCAGTTTAAGTGGAAATTATTAATAGAGGCCGAAAGATTTGGGGTCATAGATAAAAATAAAGATATAGACGTTTCCTCTACTTTACTAAGGCCATTCATAGATACAATTGTAGGAGAGGAAGCAATCAAAGAACTGCTTGTAAAGAACTACGATCTTGATGTTATTAAAAATGAAATAAAGAAAGTAAGCTGGAAAATAGTTGAAGTTCCAAACTTTTCGCCTTTAGCTAGAGAATTTTTAAATAGACTGTTTGTCTTTCATTCGAGTGATGATAAACCTGTTATGATAGAAATATATAAAAGAAAACTTTCTTCAAAGGAAGTCAGGATAATCTGTCTAGTCTGCGGATGGAATAATATCTACAAAGCTAGTGAAGTTCCAGCAAAATGTCCTAAGTGCGGTTCAGTATTTTTAACAGTTGTAGATCCTCAAGACAATGAGAGCATTGAGATTGTAAAGAAAGCAATAAAGGGAGAAAAAATGGCAAGAAAAGAGTTAAAAAGATTAGAAGAACTAAAGAGGATTTCATCTTTATATGCTGAGTATAACAAATTTGTCGCAATAGGTCTTTCAGCTCCGGGGGTAGGTGTTACTAACATAAGTAAAGCGTTAGAAAAAGTAAGAGAAGGAGAGGACAAGTTTTATGAAGCATTGCTTGAGCTTGAAAGGAAATTTATAAGGACACGAAAGTACTGGCACTAAGTTTAAATTTTAATTAATATGTTTTTTCAATAGGTAGTAGTTATGCCTGCAATAGAAGTAGGAAGGATATGTGTAAAAACAAGAGGAAGAGAAGTAGGTAAAAAGTGTGTGATTGTTGATATAATAGACGATAATTTCGTATTAGTAACGGGTCCTAAAGACATAAATAAGGTAAAAAGAAGGAGAGTCAACATCCTTCACCTAGAGCCAACAGATAAAAAAATAGAAATAAACAAAGGAGCGAGTGATGATGAAGTAAAGAAAAAGCTAGAGGAAGCTGGACTTACAGAGTTCATGAAACAGTCTATCAAGCCAAAAATACCTGTGATTTAATATGGAACTATATGATTTTATATATAAAATAGATTCTTTTTGTAATTATAATAATTCATGGAATATAGTTCAAGATTCTCAAACTAATGAGAAATATGGATACTTTGCGGATAAAAGACCAATTGATATCCTTATAAAAAACTCTATTATTAACCTTGATAAACCACCAGGCCCAACAAGTCATGAAGTGGCTTATTGGGTAAAAGAGATGTTTAAAGTCTCAAAGGCTGGTCATGGAGGAACCCTAGAGCCCTAAGGGTCTGACCCTTAGGCGGGGACATCCTAAAGTCTCAGGAGTTTTGCCTATAGGATTGGAGAACGCTACAAAACTAATGCCTTACATAACGCATTCTGGTAAAGAGTATATATGCCTCATGCAAGTACACTGTGATTACGACTTTAAAGAGCTAGCGCAGATTATGAAAAAATTTGTAGGCGTAATATATCAAAAACCTCCAGTAAGATCTTCTGTTAAGAGAAGAACAAGAAAAAGAAAGGTTTATGACATTAAGATCTTGGATCACGAAGGGAAATATGTACTTCTTGATATATCTTCTGATCCGGGTACTTATATGAGAAAAATTTGCCATGATGCTGGCATTATATTAGGTTGTGGTGCACACATGAGAGAGTTAAGGAGAATAAAGACCGGCTCATTTACTGAGAAAAATCTAGTAACGTTACAAGAAGTTTCTGAGGCATTATACATGTGGAGAAATTGCAAGGACGAAAGTGATCTGAGAAAAATCCTATTACCAGAGGAATTTGCTACTTGCGGTATGCCCAAAGTAGTAATAGACGATAATGCAGTAGACGCTATAGCATATGGAGCCATGCTAGCAGCACCTGGTATAATAGCTTTTCAAAATTTTAAAGAAAAAGATAATGTTGCGATATTAACTTTAAAAGGAGAGATAGTTGCTATAGGTGAAGCAGCAGTAGATTCTATGAAGTTAAAAGATATGAAAAAAGGTACTGTTATAAGGACTAAAAGAGTTATTATGCCAAGAGATATATATCCTAGATCATGGAAGAAGCATGAGTGAATTTATAGTTAATGATGTAGTAAATGGTATCCCACTTTCTCTAGTTAGCAGCCATGGAGTGTTCTCCAAAAAGAGACTGGATCTAGGCACCAGATCTCTGCTGGAGAATATAATTTTACCAGAAAAAGGGACTGTTGCAGATGTAGGATGCGGATACGGCCCTATAGGTATTTATATAGCATTAAAAAATCCCGGTCTAAATGTTTATATGATTGATATTGATGAAAAAGCGGTATATCTTGCAGAAAGAAATGTTAAAAGATACAAGCTAGAAGATAGAGTCAAAGTAATAAGAAATAATATTTTAGAAAATATACCATTAAAATTTGATGGCATTTATTCTAACCCTCCGCTAAAAGCTGGAAAAGCATTTATTGAAAAATTGGCCGAACAAAGTTATGAGAAATTAAATCAAAACGCAATAATAGAAATGGTAGTTTATAAAGGAGAGGAAAATGTAAAGATGTTATTTAAAAAGCATTTTAACGACGTGCAAGTAATTAAAAGAGTGAAAGGGTATTCGATTATAGTAGCGGTTAAAAATTAAAGCAATTAATTCATATAATTATAGTGCCGGGGTGCCCGAGCGGACTAAGGGGCTGGCCTTGAGAGCCAGTGGGGGTCTCCCCGCGCGGGTCCGAATCCCGCCCCCGGCGTTTTTAAATTCTCTAATAGTTTCATAAATAGAATCGAGTTTACGATATTTCACCTGTTGTTCTATTTTATGTTGATAATAGAAATTTTATTTTGAAAATGCTTTCCTTTGTGTACCTATGTCTCAAAGGGGATCAAAATGAATACATAATATGAACAAATCGTTAGGAACGATACTCTATAGTATAAAAGTTTCATAATGGTGCGGCCGCCGGGATTTGAACCCGGGACCACCAGCTTGGGAGGCTGGCGTCCTAATCCAGGCTAGACGACGACCGCAATATATATTTAATTTTCCAGGGTAATAAATTTTTGATGATGAAAAGAGGGTAGAAAGATAGAGATGATTTGCGCTGGAAAAACTGAAAAGGAGAAAATTATTTTAGAATTATTACTATAATTATTATCTCATGCAAAAAGAGATATTAGATAAACCATCTCAGACACCATTTCGTTTTGAAGCAGCCTACTATCCTCCAAAATATGCAGGAATAAAGGCCTATACAGTTGATGAGCTAATTGAAGGTATTAAGAAAGTAGATGGTCTATCAATTTTCTACCACATATTTCATCCATTATTTTCGAGTCACGTGGTCCCTGAAGATATGCATAACGATTTTGCTTTGTGGATTAAAGATGAATTATATAACCTAGATCTGGCACAGCTTATTTCAGATGTAGAGGGTAAGGAACCAAGGACTGTTGAAGATGTAAGGGCTGATTTAATCAAAATTTTGAACGAGAAT
This sequence comes from Sulfurisphaera sp., assembly GCF_059755235.1. Lineage (NCBI taxonomy): Archaea > Thermoproteati > Thermoproteota > Thermoprotei > Sulfolobales > Sulfolobaceae > Sulfurisphaera > Sulfurisphaera sp. The sequence continues at coordinate 178,277 of NZ_DBPRYF010000048.1, read as the reverse complement.
AAGGTGAGTGGAAGAGCCAATAAGCCATTCTATTTCGTCTCTTGTACTCCAGTTGTTTATGATACGACTAAGGTAGCTAGAACATTAGGTGAATTAATAGATATCATAGCTACAATTTCAATTAGATCATTAGCATATCATTTTATATTCAAAAGAGTTATGGGATACTCTACTAAGAATGATTTTTCGCTCTGGATAGAAGAAAATTATGGACTAAAAGATCTATCAGATTCTATATCTTCAATAGATCCTCAGACTTACACAGATGAGGAAAGACTAAGGGAGGATCTGTTGAGAAAAATAGAGGAGGTGATATTCAAATGATAGAGAAATATTCAGAAATAATAGGAGAAGACGAATTAGATAGTATATTTAAAATAGCTGATAAACTAAAAGGAGTTTCAATACTTCATATAAATTCTACTCCTAGTGGCGGTGGTGTCGCAGAGATATTAAATAGGTTAGTTCCATTGATGAGGGAACTAGGAATCCATACTGATTGGAAAGTAATAAGAGGAGACAATGAGTTTTTCTCGGTTACTAAAGCTTTTCATAATTCACTTCAAAATGGATATGGAGACTTACCAAAAGGAGCTTTTGAGACTTATGATAAATGGCAAGAAATTAATGGTAGCGAAATGGATTTGGATTACGATATAGTTTTTATTCATGATCTCCAACCTGCTGGTTTAATTAAGTTTAAGAAAAAAGGGAAATGGATTTGGAGGTGTCATATAGACATCTCTAATCCTTATGAACCAGTATGGAAATTCTTAAAGCAGTACATTCAGCAATACGAGAGTGTTATAATTTCTTCCCCAGTATTTGGCAGAGATGATTTATCAAAGCCACAGTATATAGTTCCTCCTTCTATAGATCCTTTAAGCATAAAGAATAGATATATTCCAGAAATAACGGTTAAAAGAATATTATATAAGTTCGATGTAGACCCAGAAAGACCTATAATAACTCAAGTCTCAAGGTTTGATAGGGCAAAAGATCCATTAGGGGTAATAAAAGCCTATAAGCTAGTTAAAAAGCATGCAGACGTTCAACTGGTTTATGTAGGCAGTCCTGCTTCTGACGATCCTGAGGGTGAAATTGTATATAAGGAGACAGTTGAGGTTGCAGGAAATGATAAAGATATAAAACTCCTAATGTTGCCACCAAATAGTGATCTAGAAATAAATGCATTTCAAAGAGGAGCTACAATTGTAATGCAAAAATCAATAAAAGAGGGATTTGGTTTGACTGTTAGTGAAGCTTTATGGAAAGAAAGACCAGTAATAGGAGGGAACACTGGAGGAATTCCATTGCAGGTGATTAATAACATTACAGGGTATTTAGTTAATACACCAGAAGAAGCTGCACACTATGCCTTATATCTATTAAGGAATGATAAGATAAGAGATAGGTTAGGTAAAAATGGCAGGCAGCATGTAAGAAAGAACTTCCTATCTACGAGAGAGTTAAGGGATTACTTAATGGTTGCAAGTTTAGCTTTAGAGCAAAATAATTTTGTAGGGACCTCTGGAGACCCTATCTCATCGAACCCAGATCGGGTCTCTCGATAGAGTGTCGCCCAGTCCCAACTAAAAATAAAGCATTAAACCTTTAAATTCATACTTCATATAATATTATGCCGCCGTAGCTCAGCCCGGGAGAGCGCCCGGCTGAAGTTGAATGCACGCAGTGACCGGGTTGTCCGGGGTTCAAGTCCCCGCGGCGGCACTTGTTAGAAAGGTGTTTCTGTTGTACAGAGTGCTTATAGTAAGGCTAACAAATATTGACAAAGACATTTTAAATGAAGTTAAAAAACATCTTTTGGGTATTGGTTTTGATGTAACTATTTTAACTGAAATAGAGCACTTGAATGCTTCATATTTTAACTGGGAAAGATATCAGTATGATGCAGATAGAATACTTCATAATTTAATTAAAAAATATGCAAATTTTCCTTATGATTCTATAATAGGTATTGGAGATGTAGATGCTTATGTGGAAGGGTTAAATTTTGTATTTGGATTATCTACTAAAAAGATCGGTACAGTGTTTTTGGCAAGATTAAGGAATGAGTTTTATCATAAAGAGTGTGATATGAAGCTTTTCATAGAACGAATTAAGAAGGAAGTAACTCATGAGTTAGGTCATACCCTCGGATTAGAACACTGCTCTAACCCTGAATGCGTAATGAGTTTCAGTAATTCTGTTGTGGAAGTCGATAGAAAAACACCGTATTTTTGTAATGAGTGTAAATTAAAACTAAATATCAACAACAAAAGTTAGAACATAATAGTCTCCTTTATTTTCAATGCTCATTTCATGGTAAGTCATCGCTTTAACTACTATTCTTCCTTCATGCTTCTCTTGGTTGAATCTTTCTCCCCATGCTTTTCCGGTTAACTTTAAGTTATTAATATCTATATTAACTTTGAATTTACTAAACAGAAGCAATTCTGAATCATAATATACTAATAAACTTTCTATCCATCTATATAATAAATTTTCTATGTCATATCCCTCAACTTGAATTTCTCTTACTTCTTTAGGTTCTACCTTGCTAGTATCGGTCATTAATTCAAATACAGCAAGAGCAGCATTTTCAAAAGCCTCATTTAAGTCCTTTCCATATGCTTTAATTCCGACATCAGCTGTATGATCGAAGAATTCAAACTTTTGCATAAAAATATAAAACCTTCTAGGATTTTATTTTTTATTGAGGTAAAATGGGAGGCAGACAAAAAACTACATTATTTATGACTAAAGAAGTAAAGAAAGAAGCTAAAAAAGGAGTAACTACTCAGCAAACTTCTCAAAAATAATTCTAAATCCGATAAAAATCGCTATGCTCGCTACAATTCCAATTCCTAAGATCATTATATTTTTTGTATATAAATAAGCTATTATTGTATTAAATACTAAAATATAGGAGACTATTTCGTAACTTTTCATAATTTATCACGGCACTTCTACTATGAATGGAACTCTACTTCCATATCCGCCTATAGTATTTCCTAATCCCACACTAAGGCCGCTTAATAGCACTATATAACTTGAAGGTATTAGCAAATTTGCAAGGAAAATTTCAGGGATTGCGTATTGAAGTATAAATGAAACGGAAGGATTTGGCGGAATATGTAAATTAAGTATGTTAAGATCGAGTTGTGCCAAGAAGGTAGGTAAATAAGGCAATCCTACATAAAATACTAGAGATGCTGAAATAAATGATGCTCCTATACTTCTACCTATTCTGAATGGCAGGCTCATTAAAAGAATACCTAAGGCTACAAATATGCCTGTGTATTGATATATCATTTGCGAGGTTATGGTCAAAAATTCAACGAAGGACGTAGCAATAGACAGTAAAAATGAGAACAGCATAAACGGTGCAAAAGTACCACCTAAATATTGCAATGCATCTATCATCGCTTTTATAAGTTCATATTGTATAATATCATAATTCTCTACTTGGTATAACCACTGAAAATAGGAATTCCATGAGACTCCCAGAAGGGATAACAATTGCTGTGTAAAACCTAGAACTCCCGTGTATATTGCTGTCCAAACCATAGTATATATCGAATCACTGATTAATTTTGGACCCCATTTTTTTATTCCGTATACCGGTATTGGAAGAGCATAAAATAAAGAGCCTAATGAATAAGATAATGAAGCAAGTAATTGAGCATAAAATAAAACTTCGAACACATTCCACATTTTTCACACCTGAGAGGCTATATAGGATATAAAGTAGAAGATTGTGCTTCCTATTGCTAAGAAGAAAGCAGCTATTACTGCATCTTCGATTAAATCTTGTCCTCCTCGCTTAATTCTAAATATAGGTACTGGAGAGCCTCTTAAAGCCCAACCTATTGCCCATGCTAATATGAACACACTCCAGGCTATTTCTGTAATAGTTGTGTTCAAATTTTGTATAAAATCTAAGAGGGTCATTTTCTTTTCAACAAGTTATTAACGTTAATTAGTTAGAGAGAGTTTAATGAATATTTTTAGTCTTGAGAGACAGAAGAACAGTTTCAATAATTTTTGTTACATCGTCTGGCGATATAAAATCTGAGTTAATCACCAAGTCAAACACGCTTAAATCTGTAATGTCTATTCCATAATAAAATAAAAATCTTTTAAAATGACTTTCTTCTCTTTTTATTATTTGGTCTAATGCATCATAGAACGATATGTTATCCCTTATCGATATTCTTTTAGCTCTAGTTTCGATGGATGCATTTAGATAAACCGTAAGGTTCGCGATATTTTTTAATAGCCAACCTCCAATATGAGACTCTATTATCACATTTTTTTCAGTAGTAGCTATTCTATAGATCTCTTGGTCTATTTTTTTGTCTATATCAAAATCTTCCTCAGCTTTTTTGTTAAAATCAAGCAAGGATAATCCTTCCTTTTGAGCCAAGTCTCTAAATATTTGACCGGCCGAGATATATCGTAAAGAAAATTTGTTTGATAGTTTTTTCCCTACTGTTGATTTTCCGCTGCCAGGTGGTCCGCTAATAACAATAATCATGAAATTCCTCTCAAAGTCTGTTTAACTAATACTTCAAGACAACTGTGGCACAAATACCCTCCATAAATTCTTTCAGGCCTCTTTTGTGTTTTTGAGAACTTATTTACATTATTACTTTTAATTCCTCTCAAAGGCTTTTTGCATATAGCGCAAACTGCTCCTTTATTTTTCTTTCTTTCATAATGAATCCCGGATTTACCGGAGGGTAGTTTCTTATGAATTTTCCTATAGGAGCTGGATCTCTGCTGAGGAGTAGGCATATGTAAAATTAATAATATAGGTTTTAAATAGTCTTCGGTCTTCTGAGTGACAATGGAGTAAAGAGAAGAAATGAAATTATGTATATGAAAAGATTACTTATTATGTATTTTCCATGATATGCTATTGTTAGAGGTGTATCATAGGGAAAATAAACTGGAGATGTAATTAGATCTATTATGATAAAAAGACCAACCATATACACAAAAATCAGAGTTAATGATTGAATAAACATGTAATTTCTAAGCTTACCTGTGTAATAGTCAACCTCTTTAGATATTTTTTTCATAGTTTTATCTTTTCTTTTTGGAGATGTAATTTTTACAACTCTATCTTCATATTCTTTTATTTTTTCTAAAGCTCGATTCATTTTATTTAGTAAATAAAATTTATACTCAAAGTACATTAACAAGTTTAATAAAAAAGAAAATCCTAATATATAAAAAATTGTTAAATTCATAGAACCACTACATGCTGCCAATTATTTCATTTGCAGCTATTGCAGGGTCTCCTTCTATGTTTATAATTACTTTTACTGTTGCTCCTACCAATACTGCTGATGCAGTTGCAGCATACCTGGCGAAATTTATGACCTCATTTATAACTTTTTCATCACTATAATCGCCTCTGCTTCTTGTCATGTCCCTTTTTTGTCTATCTAAAATCACTTTAGGATCAGCTTCAAGTAAAAATATCACTTTAGGGTTTATTTCTTCTATGACATATTTAGGAAGTCCCGGTAGGTAGCCTGAAGGAGTTCTTATTATTGCATGTGTGTCTATAAAAAATAGTCCTTCTCCACCTTCTGCAGCTTCTTTAGCTATACCTCTAGCGGCCTCTATTTGCAACTGTTTTTGCTTATCAACTGGTAGTTTTCTCATTTCGTCTCTGTTATTAACATAACCTAGTTTTATTGCTGTCATTAACATATAGTCCCCATAGTTTACTATCTTACTGTTTATTTTTTTCTCACCCAATATTTCTTTTACTTTAGATAAAACAGTTGTTTTCCCTACTCCCGGAATTCCAGTTACAATCCCTATTTTCATCCTTACTCACCGATAATTCTCTTTAATAATGGGTACATCTCTAATGTTCTCTCATAAGCTAATAAATTATAATACTGAATAGCTATCGTAACGCCTAATAATATTCCTATACCAGTTCCATATACTCCTAAGAATGTTGCAAAAACTGCTATTAAACCTACAATTAAGGAGCTAAAGAAACCTAAAGGATAGATATATTTTGCCAATATTCCTTCAATTACTCTTGGGTTATTTCTCATCCCTGGTATTTCAACTCCGCTTTCTATCATTTGTTGTGCTTGAGTTGCAGGGTCAAGACCAGCAACATCAATCCATAACATACCAAATATAATTGATAATACTATGAATACTACAGCATATATAGCAGCACCTACTGGGTCTAATACTAAAGCAAATACACTGTGTGGTATATTTTGTGGAGGGAAAAAGAATGCATTTGCAATATCATTTAATATACTGGAGGCAGTGGGAGAAATATAGGATCCTAGAGATGCAAATAACTGAAAATCTGCTCCTAACACGCTTACAAATATTACTGGGATGCTACTAACGTAAAGGAAGTTTAATGGTATAGTACTTTTGATTCCTCTAAGTCTTTGCGTTGTTACTGGTATTTGTATGTTGATATTAGTAAGATATATTATTAATATAATAAAACCTATTGTCGATATCAATCCTATGAGGTCTGGGGAGTAGGGTGATGTTGTACTTGTATTTACTATAATAGAGAGTATATTCTTTCCACTTATTATATCTGAAGCCAATAGAGGGAAGAAACCTATTGGTAGGTTCTGGTTTTGAACCGCAGCTATTCCAAACATGTCCCAGAATAATGTTTTTGTTACACCAGCAAGTATGAATAAGCTGATTCCAGATCCTAACCCCCATCCTTTTTGTATCATTTCATCTAACAAAAGTATTATGTAAGTTGCTACCACTAATTGTACGAAGACGATTACAGAGAGCAACAAACTACCTGACGCTTTGGTAAAGACGTAACCAAATAATGCTGCTTCAACTAGTATAAATAAGAACGCTAGTCCTTTTTCTGCTTCTGTGAACCTAGCTTTGTCTTCCTCTTTAGCCAAATCCATCTGTATAAGTTTAGATCCAACAAGAATTTGCATTATTAAACCAGAAGTAATTATTGGTCCGATTCCTAATTGAGCTAATGTACCCTGAGTAGAGGCAAAGATTATCTGTTCAGCCAAAAAATTACCTAAAATTGAATTAGTTGAGGTTACTCCATACAAAGGTATTGATGCCATTACGAGATAAACGATAACTCCGATAAAAGACCAAAGAAGTTTGTTTGCTAAAGAAGGTCTTTCTTTAGGCTTGGTAACTGCAGGTAAATATTCTCCCAGATTAGCAAGAAAGTCCACAAAACCCATACTACTCTAAAAAGCCTATTCATTCGAGGTTAATATAATTTCTCCTCCTAATTCCTTAACTTTCTCAACAGCTCTCTTACTTGCTTTCTCTACTTTGATCACTAATCCTTGTTTTAATCCTTGGTTCCCAATCAGTTTCTCATAGCCCATTTCAGTTAGATCAACAATTTTCTTTCCGTTTTCTTCCTTTATCTTTGCTATTCCTTTCTCTATAAGTTCCTGAAGTTTTCTCATGGTAATTACATTATATACTTTTGTTGTAGGATTAACGAATCCATGTTTTCCGTACCATCCTTGTCCATATTTCACTACCCAAGACCATTTTTCTTTATGCATTCCTATTTGTCTTCCACCCTCTTTTCCTCTATCTCTATGCTGACCTTTAGTTCCCCATCCATGAGTTCTATACCCTCTATACTTTCTACTTTTCTTTTCTCTTCTAACGGTCATTTTTACACCATCCTCTTAATCAATTCATTAATTTTTTCTCCTCTATAACCGAACTCTCCCTTTAAATTATATGGTCTGTTTATTTTTCCTTTGAATCCACCGCTTGGTGGGTGTAATCTAATAGGCAATTTAAAGTAATTATCTAACTTATGAAGTTTTAATTGTCCTTCAGATATTCTTTTTACAAATTCGCTGTATTCTTCTATTTTTAGTTTACTCTTTAGGAATTCATTGTTAATTCTATCTTTTCCAGGTTTAATATACAATCTGCTTAAAAGTAATTTTACTCCTTCTTCGTTTAATTCCCCCCAAGTAACATAAGGCTCAACGACTTTTAACATACCTCTGAGGGTTTTTGAATCCTCATATATCATTGCATTAAAGTTTTTTTCTAGTCTTAGTAACCTTAGAGTATCTTGTATAAACCATGGAGTAGCTGCATAACCTCTAATTCTAATTATTCCTAATAACTTAGGCATTTTACCTCCTCCTCATCCAATCTACTGGAGTAACAAACTTGTATGTGTTATAAAGTGCATTATATCCAGCCTTTATAAAATTCTCTGTAGTATACGTAGAGCCTTTAGTTAAAGACCAAGCATCTTTAATTCCAGCATAGGTTAACAACGTTTTCAATGCAGGTCCTACAACTAAACCTGTTCCTTTCGGAGCTGGCATTAAAAGAACTTCAACACTTCCAGCCTTTCCATAAACTTTGAATGGTAGACTATGTGCTTCTCCACATGTACATTCCCAGCTTCCACAACCTCTTCTTACCGCTATTATGTTCATTTTAGCATCTTTAATCGCTTTTTGAATAGCAACTCTTAATTGCTTAGCTTTTCCATTTCCATAGCTCACATAACCATCCATATTTCCCATTACAATAAGAACTTTGTATTTTGAAATTTCTCCGGCATCTGTTTGTTTTTGTACCATCCTTATATCCATTACTTCATATTTCATTTTCGGTAGAAGTACGTCTACTATTTCTGGTTCAGTTATTGAGTAGTTTCTTTCAAATAATTCTTTCATTGAAGTTATTTTTCCTTCTTTTACCAGCTGACCAACTTTAGTTCTTGGTTTCCATTCTTCTGGGTTAATTACGGGTACTTCTTCAGACATTTTAAGCACCTCCAGTTTTTATTTTATTTAATGTCTCTTCGAAGTGTGAGGGAAGATCTTTAGGATTAAGCCCCCTCTCTAAATACTTAGAAAATTGTCTCTTAAATAAGTCAGGATTTTCAGCTTCAAGTTTCTGAGCGTACTGACTAATATGTATACCCTTTATTCTATCTTCTTTTACGCCTATATCTCCTACAGGTATGCTGAGACCAGCATCTATTGCCCCTTTAATTATTGTGAATATTCTGTTTCCTTTAATTGGTGCAAATAATCCAATATCAGCCACAGCTTCTTTGATCCCAGCTTTCAGAGCTCTTACTCCTAATAGATATCCAGTAAGATATGCTGCAGGCGTATTATTAGTATCTCCTTTCCAACCATATTTCTTGGCAAGTTCAATTGAATGTGCTGCAGCTATAATTATATCTCCTTTCGGACTAAATTTTACTATTTGTGCAATTATATGTTTGTTTGTTCTTCGTACAACCAATCTTGTTGCATTATTTATTACATATATATACCTTTTGTAATAGTCAGTTTTTTGCTCTCTCCTTCTTCTTAATTTAACTCTATAATTAGGACCATGTGCCATTTACTCCACCTTTACACCTAACTGTTTTACATAATTTTTAACATCAGATAAGCTCCTAAAAGAATTACCTTTAGCTTTTCTATAGAGAATTCTATAAGTCTTTCTATCTATTAAGTTGTTATCTCTTAACCATTTTAAGTAATTTCTAATTTTCCTAATTTTCGAGACCCATAATTCTTTTTTGCCTCTTCTCGCTCCTGCAGGGCCTTTTCTGCTTCCGCTTTTTCTTTTTTCTCCTCTTTTTCTCCTCTTCTCCTTCTTTTCTTTAAGTCTTCCTCCACTTATTCCCTTCTTCTGCTCTATTATTATTTTACCATCTTTAATTAATCTCCTAATTTCTTCACGTGTGATTGCACTCCCTATATCCTCTACAAATTCTGTATTGAACTTAACTCTTCTTTCACCAACCTTTGCAACTTGGGATGCAAGCCTTCTTTGTAATTGAAAATCAGCCATTTTTTTTTCACCCATTTGCAACTTTTAATCCTAATTGTTTAGCCTTTTCAACTAATTCTAATTTCTTTTTTAAACCTATCGTTGAAGAAATAACTACAATTACTCTTTCTTTTGATTTTGCAACTTTTTCTAAATCTTTTTGATTTGTCACATATACGGGAGTTAGACCTGAAGGATGTAAACCTCTAATATCTTTTGGTGTTCTGAACCCTATTCTTGCTTTTGGCTGGTAGCCTTTTAATTCAAGCCTTACTGCATTATCTATGCCTCTTGGCCTTCTCCAAGTCTCTTGTTTTCCTATTCTATAATATTTATCCCAATCAAACCTTAAGAACTCTATTTTTTTACTTCTTACTTTCTTTATCTTACTTTGAGTTTTCCTTATTTCATTCCTTTGACTCACTACCTATCACCTCTTTTTTATAGATATAAATTCCATCTGCAAAAACTCTTCTATCATAACCAGTAATTTTTGTAGCAGCTTCTATGTTAGCAGCAGTTTGTCCAACCATTTCTACGTCAGATCCTTCAACTACTACATCTTCTCCTTTTACGCTAACTTTAACTCCAGGCATGATTCTTGCTTTTCTTATATTTTTCTCTCCAATGAGGTTCTGAATTTGAACTTCATTATTAGCTACCTTAACTGTCACTGGGAAATGCGTGTAAATTATTTTAAGGTAGTATCTATAGCCCTTTGTCACTCCAGTAAACATGTTTTTAATATGAGCAATTAAAGAGTAAAATTGTGCTTTTCTTTTTCTGTCAGCAAATGTAGTTTCTAATATTATTTTATTGTCTTGAACAGCTATTGTAATTCCAGTTATATGACTAAAGTCTTTTTCTATTTCTCCTTTCGATCCTTTCACTTTCACTTTCATTCCATTAACAGTTACGGTAATATCTTTTGGTATTCCTATTTCTTCATGTAAATAGACAGCTTTCATACATTTCACCTCAATAAACATAACCTAGTGCGATACCACCAATCCTTTCTCTTACAGCATCTTTGTGGCTCATGATGCCTTTTGGTGTTGAGATAATGATTGAGCCAATTTCTTTCGATGGAAGGTATCTTCTAATATAATCTGGTAATGTAAGTAAATCTCTGTATGTTAACGGATAACGCGGTGTAATTGGTCCACATTTATTGATCCTACCTAATAATTGCACAACTATTTTGCCAGCTCTTCCATCATCGATAAATTCGAATTCCCCTATATAGCCTTCTTTTTGCAAAGCCCTTAATACACTTATAACAAGTTTTGACGCAGGCATGATTATTGCTTGTTTATTTCTTCTTATCTCATTATTGTAGAGTGTTATTAGTGCATTTGAAAGAGGATTAACATTCACCATTTTATTCACCTCGTCTTTTTAAATCCCATCTCATTTGCAACTTCTCTAAAGCATTGTCTACATAAGTACAATCCATATTTCTGAATAACTGAATCAGTGCTACCACATCTTTTACAAGTTTGAACTCCTCTTCCATGTTTTCTTTCTGCTGGTGGTTTATATTTACCCATTTCTTTCACCCTTCTACAATTGTAACATTAAAGTTTTGCTTAAGATATTCCATTACTTCTTCTTTATTTATGAGTCTATGTCTCTTTGGAATATGCGTCTGCTTTATCTTTCTTCTTCCAACTCTAAAACCGGGTCTTACAAATGTCATTACAACATCCATTCCAAATATTCCTATTTCTGGGTCATATCTTGTACCCGGGATCAAGACGTGTTCTGCTATTCCGAAACCTACATTACCGTAATTATCAAAGCTTGAGGCCTTTAATCTATGCCCAACTGCACCTAAAACTCTATTTAAGAATTCATTGGCTTTCTCCCCTCTGAGTGTTACTTTTACACCTATAGGAGAACCTTTTCTAACTCCAAATTCTCTAATGGATTTTTTAGCTGTAGTATAAACTGGTTTAACACCGGTAAGTTCTTGTAGTAGTTGGTAAGCTCTTTGTAATCTTTCTCCTGCTTCTCCAACTCCGATATTTACCGTTACTTTTTCCAACTTAATTTTTTTCATAGGATTTGTTTTTTGTTCTTGTGTTGTGGACATTATCTCACCCCAATATTAGGATCCGGTTCTGTATCACCTATAACCATAACGTTTTGTAAATTAGTTTGAACAATTTCTCCATTCTTCTGTTCTATTGTCACAATACTATACTTTGCTTTTTTATAATTGGCGTACTGAATTGACTTAATAATACCGTGAAGACCTACGTTTCTTCCACCAACTATTATAGCATATTTACCTTCTTTGATTTCATAAGACGCAATAATATTCTGACTTGGCAGCTCTATTTTCAATGTTGAAAGTGTGGGAAATTTCATTTCATTAATTTTTTCTTTAGGAATTAAGATGTTTCTACCATCTTCTAAGTTAAGTTGTAAGTTTCCATGTTTATTAGTAGTCTTATTTGTTATTCTAACGAACTTATATTTTGCATCTTCTTTTGTTATTTTAGCTAATGATAAGTATTTTGTGTTATCTGGAACAACTCGGAAAAAGAGATCAGCTGAAGGAATTGAAATAACATCCATTAGACCTACTGGATATTTATAATCTTTTCTAATTTTTCCATCAACTAGCACTTTTCCATCGAATATTAATCTTTTTGCTTCTCTAGTGGTATCTGCGACTTTCATGTAGTGTTTCAGTAACAATGCAAGTGGTACACTTTCAGATAATTTATGAGGGCCAGCGTTTGACCTAACAGCCCATTTATATTCTTTTTTATTTACTTCTAAGAACCAGGGAGCTTCAAATCTCGTTATATGTGCCACTTTACTTCGCCTCCGTAGTTTGTGTGTTCTTCTTTAAATATTCTTCTCTTGCTTTTCTTTTTCTTTCTATTGCTTCTTTTCTTTTTGGATCACTAAGATCTAACTTTGTAATTATAACTTTAGACGCATGAATCCATCTATATACTGGAGTTCCATCAGCTTTTTTCCTTGTAAGCCCCTCAATTGCAATTCTCCCAGTTTTGGAATCTATATCAACAACCTTTCCTTCGAAGTTAAATACGTCTTTTTCCCCCCTTACGACTTTTACAGTGTCGCCTTTTCTGATAGGGAGTCTTTTTATTCCTTGTTGTTGCTGTAAATCATCAGACAGTTTAGCAGTAAGTAGTTTATGCTTATGATGTTTTGGGATATTATGAAGAAATGCTCTTTGCTTTGTAGGTTTATGGGACACCATATTAGATCACCATAGTTGCTATACTTGCAACCTTAGGCCATCTTTCAGCAGCTTCCTTTGCTATAGGACCTCTAATTTCAGTACCCTTTGGAGTACCATCTGGGTTTACTATTACAACAGCGTTATCCTCAAACATTATCCATGTTCCATCAGGTCTTCTAAATGGCATTCTTTGTCTTACTATTACAGCTTTGAACTTTTGCTTTCTAACTTCGGGTGTTCCTCTACGTACAGATACTATGACCAAGTCTGCAATATTCGCGAAAGGCACTCTTCTTAGAACACCCTTATATCCATAAATGCCTATAATTACGGCTTCCTTTGCACCACTATTGTCTGTCACAGTTACTGAAGTATAATGCTGTAAACCTGGTGTTAAACCCTTTCTGCTTCCTAGTACTTGAAGTTTTTCTGACATTTACTTCACCTCTTACCTATAACTACGAATGAAATTGATTTAGCAATTGGTCTACTTTCTGCAATTAAAACGTTGTCTCCCTCTTTTACGTCTAAGCAAGGAGGTATATGTACATGTATCCTGCTTCTTCTTCTCTCATATCTTTTAAACTTTGCATCATAGGAGAGATATTCTCTCTCCACTACTCCGCTTTTTTGAGCTCTATATTTTATTAACTTACCTTCTATTATAATTCCTCTTACTCTTAAACTCCCATGGAAAGGACAGTTTTCATCTTCGCATGTTTTTTCTGGTGTACTTATACCCTCTATTCCTATACTTTTAACTAAAGAACCTTTTTTACCCATTTAAGTCCACCTCTTTTCTATTTTTCCAACAAGCTTAGAACCTGGAATAACTAAGTTTTTATTATTATAATAAATTTGAAAAATTCCATTATCTTTAAAAATAGTAATTCTTTTTTGAGGGGTCTGAACCAAAAAAGTCTTCCTTGTCTCAAATATAATTGTTCCCTCTTTTCCGATTATATTAGGATCAGAATAACCTAGGACTTTTATTTTATTTCCTATTAGATCAATCATTTCTTAATCTCCTTCTTTTTCTTACTTATTTCTTTATTTAATATAGAAAGAGCAGTCAATATTCTTGCAATGTCTTTCCTCGTATTCTTTATGGAAGCTGTATTCTTAAGAGTACCCATTCTTGCCTCAATTCTTCTCTTTAGTAATTCTTGTTGCATTTCATTTAGTTTGCTGATAAGTTCTTTCTTCTTTTCAACAAGCTGATCTAGATTTTGGTTATATACCTCTTTTATTTCATAACCTAAAATATCTTTCATCCTCATTGTTTCTCACCTTGTTGCTGTTTCTGTTGTGATTCTTCAACAAAACTAACGTTTGTAACTGTGACCATGCTCTCATTCCCTCCCTTAGGTTCTTCTCTAAGTTCAATTTTATCAACACTCTTCATTGGCTTTGTTATAAGTATTTCAACTCCGTAAACTCCTGCCTTTAGCATTGCTATAGCTATTGCTCTATCTACTATTTTCTCTAGATAGGCACCTGTTTTGTATACTACGCCTTCTTTCAATTTCTCATATTTTGCTCTTTCAGAGGTAAGCTTTCCACTAATTATTACCTCTGTTCCTAGAGCACCTGCATTCATTATCCTTCTGACAGTTATAAACGCTGCTCTTCTGAAGTGATATCCTTTCTCTAATGCTATTGCTAATCTGAAAGCCATAACTCTTGCATTTAGTTCTGGATTTTCAACTGTAGTAACTGTAATTTGTGGATTTTCAAGACCAAAATATCTTTCGAGCATCTGAGCTAATTGTTTGATTGTTTTACCCCCCTTTCCTATAATTAGTGCAGGTCTTCCTGCATATATTATAACTCTAGTTCCTATTGGCGTTTTTACTATTTCGACCCCCGCATACTCTGCATTATAAAATTGCTTAGCTAGGTATTCATCTACCATAACTTTAGTCATGGATTTCTGTAGAAAGTATTTTTTAATTAATACCATATTTTATGACACCTCTGCTAATACAACTTCTATGTTTGATGTATATCTATATTTACGAGTTGATCTACCAAAAGCTCTTGGCATAAATCTTTTGATTGTGATTCCTTTATGGACAGCTATATGCTGAATCTTTACGTTATCCATGTCTAAACCTTTGGAATTTGCATTATTTTCTGCATTTTCGAGGACTTTAAGAACATATTGTACAGCTTTTTTTGGATATCTACCATTCTTTACTTTCCATTTAGGAGATATGTTAGCCTTATGAGAAGATCCATGTGAATATCTCCAAAATGGTAATGCTTCTTTTTCTTCTAGTACATTATTTAAGAATTGTTTTGCATCGTTCAATTTCATGCCTCTAATAGCCTTACATACGTTATATAAGTCTCTAACAGATGATGGTACATTTCTTATTACAGCTTTAGCCATCTTATTCTCTTCTATTTCCAATTGAGGGTAAGTCCAGTGAGCCATCTTATCATCCCTTCATAGCGAGGAATAAGCTTGATCTTGTTGCTTTTAGCCCTGGTTCACCGTGTTCTACTTTCTTCGTGGTTATTGAGAATTCTCCTAGGTAATGTCCTATCATCTCTGGTGTAACTTGGAATTCAACGAATTCTTTACCATTATAAACAGCGAACTTAAGTCCTACCATTTCTGGTAATATGATCATGTCTCTGACATGAGTCCTTATAGTTTTGCTATATTTTCCTTCTCTTGTAGTTTTTCTAATTTTTTCCAATAATCTTCTTTTTCTATCAGAAAATCCTTTTTTTAATGTTCTTCTCTGTCTAGAAGGTAATAATTTTATAAATTCATCCATAGGCATATTTAATAATTCTTCCAATGACTTTCCTCTATATCTAAATTTTTTCCATTCAGGTGGAATTTCCATTGACATTGTATCACCTTAAGTAATATAGTACATGTTTAAAAAATTCATGCACCTTCTCTCCTTCCAGTTCTTCTTGCAGCTATATGTCCAACTTTTCTACCTGGTGGAGCATTCCTTGACACAGTAGAAGGTCTGCTAACACTCTGATGTAACCCACCACCATGTGGATGAGATACGGCATTCATTGCAACCCCTCTAACATGTGGCCATTTCTTTGCTTTTGCTTTATTTTTCCAATAGTTGTTTCCAGCTTTAAGTAGTGGCTTCTCTGTGACACCACCACCAGATATTACTCCTATAATAGCTCTTGCGTCACTACTTACTTGTGCAATTTTTTCTGATGTAAGTTTTACAAGTACTTTATCTCCCATTTTTCCTACGACCACTCCATATGATCCTGCAGATCTGGCAAATTTTCCTCCATCTCCTTTCGTTTTCTCAATGTTTGAGACTATTGTACCTTCTGGGACTTTTCCTATTTCAACAATATTTCCGGTACTTATAGATGCATTATTTCCCATTTGGATCTTTTGACCTACTATTAATCCTTGAACAGCTGGGACATAGAATTTACTGCCATTTTCTAACTTAATTAGCGCAAGAGGAGCATTGACACCTGGATTGTGTACTATATCTATTATTTTCCCTATATGATCTCCTTCTATATTGGGAATTCTTGCCTTACCTACTCTTTTCCAACTTGGACTCCTGAAATTTATGTTTCCCCTTCCTGCTCTTTGTTGTAATAACTTTTTACCCATAACTTTCACCTCATAACATACCTAACTTGTGAGCTACCTCACTTGCGTTAAACTCTTTCTTAAGCTTAACATAAGCCTTCTTTTCTCCTTTAGGTGTAATTAACGTGTTTATCTTTTCCACTTTTACATTAAACATAGTCTCTATCTCTTTTTTAATATCTATTTTTGTAGCTTCTTTATTTACTATTATTGTTAAGGTGTTTTGTGATTCGATTAGCTTTATCGCCTTTTCTGTTGCTAGCACTTCTTTAACTATCATAGGATCAACCTCGTTTCAAATCTTTTACGTAATACATCAATTGAGGATTTAGTATAAATTGTTAATCTACCAGGGTGTCCACCGGGGGCTAAATGCATAACAGTTAAATCTTGTGCTGTAATTACATCCACGCCTGCTAAGTTATCTGCAGCTTTTATAAACCCTGGATTTAACTCATGAGTTACTATCAATAGACTCTTTGATTGCTTATATCTTCTTCCTCTCATTTTGCCTTTTCCTGCTCTAACTTTCTTGCTTTCCTTGGCTCTTTCTATGTCATCTACGAGTTTTAATGCCTCTAAAACTGCTAAGATATCTTTGCTTTTTGTAATCTTTGCAAAATCATCACTTAATATTATTGGTAAACTTTCCAGGGAAAATAAATGACCTCTCTTTTTAACTAGATTTACATCAGTTGTGGCACTTAATGCACTTATTATTGCTAATCTTTTCTCTTTTTCATTGATTTCTTCTTTTATACGCTTTTCTACTGTAGGTGGGAAAGTTACTCTTCCCCCCACTGTATTAGGTGCTAACGCTGCTTCTCCGCTTCCTTTTACTCTCGGAACTCTAGCTAATCCTAAGTTAATACCGAAGCTCTCAGCTGTAGTCCTTTTTCCTGCCATAGGATCTCTTCCTTTTGGCTGAAGTGATTTTGTGAATTCTGAAAGAAAAGCTCTTCTTATAAGGTCTTTTCTTACTGGATAACTAAAGAAGAGCGGTAGTTCTATTTCTTCTACTTTATTTCCTTTGATATCAAAAACTTGAGCTTTTTTACTTTGCAATTCTATATACATAACTTTCACCCTTGTTGACTATTTTTATTGACATAGGTAATCTGGGGAACTGATTGTGGACTCCAACTTGGTCTGATTGGATATCTTAAGAATAATGGTCTTTTCTTAGCTCCAATTATAGATCCTTCAATAACTAAGTAAGTGTTTTTAACTATTCCATAATTTACAAATCCTCCTTTTGGATTGATTTCATCCGGGTTATCAGAGATCTTTAGTATCCTCTTGTTATATTCAGTTCTTCTATGGAATCCCATTTGACCAGGTTGTGGGACATAACTTGGTGTCGATATTGAGAAACCTCTTGCACCTACTTTTCTGCTACCTTTTCTGTGCTTGTGCCATCTTGGTAATTCCACAACTCCATATCTTTTTACTACACCCTGGAATCCTTTTCCTTTAGTTACTCCTATAATATCAATAAGTTGGCCTTCTTTAAATACATCCTTTACTGGTAATTGTTTTCCTAAAATGGAGAGTGCATAATTAAGCTGTGCTTTTATATCTCCTCCACCCAATGCAATCTCTACTATTTCTGGTTTCTTCTTTCCTATTGAAGGCACTAGTTTAGGTTGTGTAGCGACAAGTAATCTTAAATTTAATATATCATTTATCTTATTATTTATAGTATCTAAATTACTTTTTATCTTTTCTTTATCTAGTTTCAATCTAGAGATTTTTCTTTCTTGAAGTGTTTTTAATATGTCATCTGGTATTTCTCCCCAGTATTCAGTCAGCGTAGTCGGTTCCCCTTTAGGCCCCATTACATAAGCTCTGAGTGCTAGTGGGATAATAGGTGGAGTTTCTACGACACTTACAGGAACGTAAACCTCTTTTCCGTAATTAGGAGAAGTAGGTTTATCGTCAATCATAAATATATGAGTCATTCCTACTTTATACCCAACGAATCCCAAAAGCTTAGGCTCATTTAGTTGTATTGCGGGCCAATTTCTTGGTGTAGGTAAGATTTCCTCTGCTCTTTTCCTAGGTCTTACTCCTGCTGATCCTCTTCTTGGCGAAGCAAGCTTACGATGACCCATTAATTTTCCCTCGTTCCCTTCTTTTTAAACTGTCTACGTATAAAAATGTATCTATCCTAAGATATAATTAAGAATCGACAAAGAAACTAATAGTGCCTCTTCTGCTCTAACATCTTTAACTCCTTGGTTAGGAATAAAATTATATACATATTCATATTTTTTAATGTTTATATTTTTTAATATTCCCCCTTGAGGGGGGCCAATTAAAAGTGAAATTCCATTTTTTTCATATAGCTCTTTTATTTTACCAATATCTTCAAAAGGATTCTTACCAGATCTGCTTCCTATAACTAGATTATTCATCGAGAAGATTTGATCTTGTCCTATAAATCTGGTCTTAAATCCACTATAATAAGGGAACATATCATAAGATTTTACTTTTAAGGGATTTGAGTTAATTACTAGGATTGATTTAGATTTACTTTTAATATTTCTTAACCCAAACTCCCCGTTTTCTCCAACTCTATATTCTCCTTCAACTGCTTCTCTCTCTACGATATGTGAAGGAATATTCACCGGATTAATTAGTCCCGCTTTTTTTAAAGTAGTTTTTAAGGGGACTTTTCTCTTAAGATAAGGAGGTAGTAACGCATAGCTAATTATATCGGTTACAGTTTTCTTAACTTGTGAATCATTTAAATCATCAACTAGATAAAGATTTGAAACTCTAAAAATTGCTAGTGTTCTAACTATAAAGGAAGTTTTAATTGTAATTTCAGCAAGAGTCTTATCAGTAGAAAAAACTGATGTAAATAGTATTACATTGAGGTTCTTTCTTCTAGGAAAAGGAAATATCAAGCTTTGCTTACTCCTATGGTATAGTTTTCTTCCTCTATCTCCCAAGTGGTTATTAAGTCTCCTTTTGCTTCTCCTATTATCAGCTCTTTAGCCCTAGTTTCGGATTTTATGTATTCACTCCATTTCTTTAGTATCTCTTCTCTTCCTTGTGGTGGATCGATAGTCAGAATGATGTAGTCATTTACTTGAATATTTAGTAGTTTTCTCATAAATTGTATTCTTCTTACTATATCTCTTATTATTCCTTCCTCTTCCTCCTCTTCACTAATCTCTTTCTTTAATACTACGACTCCTTTATCGAATCTTGCAGATACATATCCTTCTTCGGTCTCTTCTACTATATTAACATGGTTAACCTTAATCTGCAAAGCTTCACCGTCAATTACAACTTCATGATATCCTTTACTTATTACATCTGAGGCAACTTTCTCAGCATTATTGTCTATGTAATCTACGATTTTTGCTGATAATCTCTTAAATTCTGGTCCTATTGTACCTCTATTTGGTATTGCCTTTATCTTGCTGAATCTTTTATATCCTTCAATGCCAGCTATCTCTACGTCTTTAGAGTTTAATAGGAATTTTATTACGTCCTTAACTTCATTAGCCATTGCTACGTCCGTATCTGAAACTAAAAATACATAGGCATTCTTAATTGGCCATCTTAACTTAATTCCAGCTTTAGCTCTCGCATTAAGTCCTGCCTCTCCTATTTCTTTGCTAAGCTCAAACTCTTTCTCTATTCTTTCGTTTATAAACTCTTCATTTGCTTCTGGTAAACTCTCCATGCTTATAGAATCTTTCCTATTTACAACAAAGTTCTGATATATTTTCTCTGTTGTAAAAGGAATTACTGTAGATAATAGGATTAATGTACCTTTTAACACTTCATAAAGAACGTAGTACATGGTAATCTTATCTGGATCATTACTTTCATTCCAAGCTCTTTTTCTAACTAATCTTAAATAGAATCTGCTTACATCATCAAGTAAGAAATTAGAGGCTTTGTTTGATAGTTCATGGACTTTGAAATCCTTCATTGCTTCTTTTACTTCTTTTAACATTCTATTATATCTAGATAGTAACCAGAGATCTTCAACCCTTAAGTTTTCCTTCAAACCATCTAATGAGTACTGTAAGGGGTTAAAATTGTCCAAATTCATATACGTTGAGGCAAACACATAGATATTCCATATAATGTTAAGATCTCTTTTAATCTGGTCTAATGCTTTCCATGAGAACTTAGCATCTTCCCAAGTGGTATTTCTTAGCAACCAAAGTCTTAATATATCTCTACCATACTTTTGGGTGACTTGTGAAGGCTCTACATAGTTTCCTAAACTTTTGTGCATTTCTCTTCCTTGTTCGTCTAACATAAATCCATGAACTAAAACAGCATTATACGGTGCTCTATCAAGTAATATAACACCAGACCTAAGTAAACTAAAGAACCATCCTCTTAGCTGATCATGCCCTTCTAAGACTAAGTCTACTGGACCTATTTCCTTCCATTTCTTTTCCCACTCTTCACCTAAACTAGCAAAGAAAGCTACACCGCTATCAAACCATACATCTGCAACATCGGGCACTCTATAAGATTCTCCGCCACACTTACTGCACTTTACTACTACTTGATCAATCCAAGGTCTATGAAGATCATCAGGAACTTTGTTTATAGCTACTTTTTGCAATTCTTCTTTACTTCCAACTACAGTTATGTTACCGCAATTTTTGCATACCCAAATTGGTAATGGGGTTCCCCAGAATCTTTGCCTACTTATTACCCAATCTCTGATTTCTTTTACCATATTCCCTATTCTAGTCTTTCCCCAATCAGGTACCCATTTTACATTATCTATTTCTCTCAGCAGTTCATCCCTTAATTTTGAGACGCCAATAAACCATTGCTCTATTGCTCTTAGAATTAGGGGAGTTTTACATCTCCAACATACTGGATATCTATGGATAACTTTACCGGCATGTAATAATGCATTTCTCTCTTTCAAGTCGTTAATTATTTCATCCGCAGAAGCCCTTACATTTTTGCCAGAGTATTTTCCAGCCTCTGGTAAGAACTCTCCTCTATCATTTACTAGCATAACAATCGGTGCATTTATCTTCTTGCCTATTTCAAAATCTACGTCACCATGACCTGGAGCAGAATGAACTAATCCAGTTCCTTCCGATAATGTAACTTCTTCACCTGCATCTACTACTACATGATAATTATCTAAACCTTTTTGTGCAGGTACAATGTCAGCTAATGGGTGTAAATAATGTAAACCTAGAAGTTTCTCCCCTTTGTAGGTTCTCAATATTTTATAGTCTTTTACCCCAGCTTCCTTCATTACTTCAGCAACTCTATCCCTAGCCATTATTAGAATTTCTCCGTTAACTTCAACTTCAGCATACTCATAGTCTTTATTTATCATAACAAAGACGTTCGCTGGTAATGTCCAAGGTGTTGTTGTCCAAATTACTAAGTATTTATTATCTTCTCCTCTAACTTTGAATTTTACATAGATAGATGGATCTTCAAGCTCCTTATACTCTGATACTTCATAGTCAGCTAACGTAGTTTCACATCTGGGGCACCAGTGTAATACATGAACTCCTTTGTATAATAACCCTCTTTCATATGCTCTTTTTATTAACATCCAAGAATTAGAAATATAAGAGTTATGGAGAGTCATATAGGGGTTTTCCCAATCCATGAAGACCCCTACGTCTTTGAAGTTCTGTGTCAACGCTGAGGCATTGTTTAAAGCAAATTCCTTGCATTTATTTACGAAATTATCTACCCCTATTTTCTCTATTATATCAGATTTTTTCTGAACTCCTAATTGTTTTTCCATTGCAACCTCAATAGGTAATCCGTGAGTATCATAACCTGGCTGATCATATGTTCTAAACCCGGCTAATCTTTCATATCTTAGTATACAATCCTTTATTACTTTGTTCCATATCGTTCCTATATGAGGAACTGGACTTGACGGATAAGGAGGACCATCTATAAATAAGAATTTCCTTTCCAATCTACTGTTACTTTCTTTCAATTTTTTGTAGATTTTATTTTCGTCCCAATAGCTTAATATCTCCTTCTCTACAGAAATGGGATCAAATTTAGAAGACAAAGGCTTTATTGTGGGGTAAGATAATTTAGTTCACCGTTATAATAGATTAAAATTCCGCTTTAAAAACCTTTTAACTTAGCTTATTGAAGATCTCATTAATCATATCATCAGTAGTTCCATTTCCACCTACGTCAGGCGTAAGAACTTTTTTCTCTCTATACACTTGATGTATAGCATTTTCTAGAGCTTTTGCCGCTTTTAAATATTTGTCGTCATTTGATAGTTGATGCATTCTTTCATACATCATAACTACTGACAGTAAGAAGGCAGTAGGATTACCGATATTTTTGCCTGCAATGTCAAACGCTGCCCCATGTACTGGCTCAAATAATGATTTTTTATCTCCAAGATTAGCAGAAGGTGCTATCCCTAAGCTCCCTGCTATTTGACTTGCTTCATCGCTTAAAATGTCTCCATATACATTCTCAGTAACTATAACGTCGAACATCTGTGGATTTCTTACTAGGTTAGCTGCTGCAGCGTCAACATACATTTCAGAATACTCAACTTTTCCTTTTAAGATACTTCTGCAAGTTTCAGCAAATAACCCGTCTGTCACTCTCATTACATTTGCTTTATGTACACATGTAACTTTTTTGTGTCTTTGCAAAGCGTAATTTAACCCCACTTTTGCAATTCTCTGTGACGCAAATCTAGTTATAACTTTCATTCCAATGGTTACTCCGTCAGATGCTATGTATTCGAAACCTTTGTATAAATCCTCTGTATTCTCTCTTACTATTAGTATATCTACATTTCCGAACTTAGTATCAATTCCGGGTAATGATTTTGCAGGTCTGATATTTGCATACATGTCATACATCAGTCTTAATTTTACTATCACATCGACCGCAGATTCTCCTACGGGTCCTTTAAGTATTATATCTGCTTTATCTATAATTTTCAAGCTTTCTTTTGGCAATGGTTCTCCATATCTAGCTAAAGCTCTGTCACCAGCCTCAACTTCAGTATATTCTATTGGTAAAGAGTACATTTCATTAAGTTTAGCTAAAATTCTCTTAGATTTAGATACTATTTCCGGTCCTATTCCATCGCCCTGTATGAGAGCAACAGTGAAAGACATATATCTTTTTGAGATCTTAGATTTTTAACCCTTTCTGTGAAAATAATTCCATTATTTTTGAGACATTTTTTATACTCTCGGGGCTAGTTTTACGAATAATTTCAATCTCGTATCTGATAATTGGTAAATATTTTTCAATTTCCTGTTTGGTATAAATATCTAATCTTGAAACATGAACTAGCAAATCTATTAACATAGAATTACCTCTGTTAAAAGCAGTAAAATATTCGCTATATTTTTTATAATTTATAACCTCATAAAAGAAATATGTAGGATCTTCTATTTTCTCATATTTACATGAAGCTATTAGAGTAACTCCTTTTTCTAAGATCGGAATGTCATCAACAAAGGAATTAACTTTTACAGAACCAAAAAAAGAATCAAAGAACAAATTAGGATCATGTATAATATTGATGCTACATTTTGACTTTTTTAAAAGATTAGAAAATGTTATAGTATTTCTATATATTTTTGATTTTAATATATTACCTTCTTTTATAATTCCCACAGGGGCTAAGTTTGGCTTTTCTCCATTAGATCCTAAAATTACCTCATAAATTCCATCGCTCGGGAATATATTATTTAATACATTAGCTAGTGTATTCATAATTTAATGCTGTTTAGTAGAGTTAAAGAGCTTTCGAAATTTGGAGAACTTATAGCAGGAGATAAAAAAGAACGCCTTGTAATAGATAAAATAAAGGAATTCTTTGAAGAAAAGGAAGATGTTCAAACCTATGTCTATCCTCAAAATGTTTTATATTGGGAGCAAAAAGAAATAGAGATAGAATGTGAAGGAAATAAAGTAGAATCTATTGCAATGCCATATTCCCCTTCAATAGACATTGAAACAACTAACTATAAAGTAATAAAATTGAATGGTTTACTTGAAATAAATAAATATTACCACTTATATAAAGATAAACTATTAATTTTTACTTTAGATAATTATATGAGAAAGTTTGTTTTAAAAAATGGTAAACTTCTTTCACATTTACCTCAACCTCCACCAGAGATACCTGCTTTTTATGTGAGAGAAAAAGACATTCCTAGTATTAAAGGGAATTGTCGTTTTTATTTAAAATCGAAATTTAGGGAATCAACCGGATACACAATTGAGGCAATTCAGCCCGGTAGATCTGAAGAAAAAATTTATGTTACAAAAGATGAAAGCCTCGCCTTTCAAGGCGGGGATGAAAACTTATAAAGTATGCATCATTTAATATATTCTAGGGACTAGCTGTGGAGGACAACCCTCAAGCGAAGATGAAAATTAAAAGCACAAGGTATGCAAAGTATTGGTGTGCCTACCACTTTATATGGATCCCAAAGTATGGTAGGGATATACTTGTTGGTGAGGTTGCCGAATATACTAAAAGAATCATAAACCAAATCATCACTGAACTAGGCTGTGAAAACCTAGCTTTAGACGTTATGCCTGATTATATCCACGTTTTTGTTTTATGTCCTCCACGGCTAGCCCCAGCCTATGTAGTAAAGTATCTTAAGGGTAAGAGTGCTAGGAAAATTCTGCAAAAGTTTCCTCAACTTAAAGTTAGAGTTAAAAATGGTAAACTGTGGAGTAGAGACTATTTTGTAGCTACAGAAGGAAATGTCACTTCTGATATTATTAAAAAATATGTTGAGGAGCAGTGGTTGAGAAATGAAGAGGACTAGCGTTGTAAAACTAGTGCCCGATAAAGACACTGAAGCTAAGTTGAAAGCTTTATGCAGTTTGTCATCAAAGCTATGGAATGAAGTTAATTACGTCAGAAGGATTCAGTTTTTCGGGAACAAAGGTGTTAATTTAAAAACAACGTATAAAGAGTTCCAAGAAAAATACAAGAAACTAATAGGTATTGTCACAGCCCAACAAGTCCTAAATAAGAACAACCAAGCTTGGAGCAGTTTCTTCAGAGAGTTGAAGGAAAAGAAAGATGGAGGTTTACCTGGTTTCATAAAGAAAGTAAACCCTCCAGGTTATAAAAAGAAAGGGAAAAGCAGAAAACTATGGGTCGTAATAAGAAACGACCAATACGAGATAATGAAAAACAAAATCATTATTAAATGGTTAGGAGCAATTGGTAGGATAGAAGTAGAATATTCTGGTTTAGTTCATTTGAAGGGAAAACAAGGAACATTAGAGATTCATTATGACTCAGGCACTAAAACATGGTATGCACACATCTCTTTTGAAGTCGAAGAGAAAGCTGTTAGAGGTATATGGAGAGAAGTTCCCCTAACTCCTAAAGGTAATCTAAGAGCTGGGATTGATTTAGGAGTAAATAACTTAATGGCTGTATATGTTGAAGACGGAGCATCAGCGTTAGTGAACGGTAGACCTCTAAAGTCAATTGTACACTATGTTAGAGAAAAAGTCTCCGAATATCAGAGTAAAATAAACAAACTCGGTATCAAAATAACGCATAAACTCAGACTGCTATATCAAAGAGGAAGAAGACAAGCAAAGAGCTATATAGATGCTCAAGTTAGAAGGGTTGTTGAGAGGCTCTATAACATCGGAGTTTCAACAATTTATGTTGGCTATCCTAAGTACATTGCCCAACAGAAAGGTAATTTCAACGTCTCTAACGTTTGGAGTTATGGTTATGTGATTGAGAGATTGACAGAGGTAGCTGAAGAGTATGGGATGAAAGTTGAAGAAGTCGATGAAGCATATACCTCAACAACTTGTCCAGTTCACGGTGATTCTTGTGGGAAAAGGATTGTTAGAGGTCTATTCAAGTGCTTCAAATTAAACAAAGTGTTTAATGCCGATGTCGTTGGTGCTTTTAACATTTTGAGAAAATCCATATCCCCGAGTCCTCGGAAGGGGATAGGGGTAATAGGCTGGAGACCCAGCCTGGTGGTGAATGGAAAGAGATATACCACCAAACCAATGAAACGCACTAAAGGAATGCCCGGACTTTAGTGCGGGGAGGAGGTCAGATCTGATATCATTTACTGCAGAAGAAAGCGGTTGTTTCTTTTCAAGTTTTTCTTGGGCGTGCGGGTCTTTCTATTTTTTGAAAAATAAAAAATTAGACAATACTCGACTTGTAATAAGCCTTGATAATGTAACACAAAATTCTAGGTACTATGTCACTCCAGGTTTGTCTAAGTACTTTCCTAACAGTGTTTCATCTCCTTCAGCATATTCAGACTCATATAATTTCTTAAAGCTAGGAATACCTACTGTTACCGTCTCCGATACAAGATATCCTTATTATCATTCTGAAGCGGATATTGTGAATAATGACGAGAACTTTGAGCCAATTATAAAATTTTTTAACAATAATTTACTAAATGGCAACATCCAAATAAATCTGGAAGAATTAAAAAATAATATAATAGGATTAAGGATACCACTGGAACTAAAAATCGTTGCATTAAACCTTATAGAAAAGAATAAGTACAGTGATTTGTTGAAATTTTATGGAGGCATATTAGATTTTAGTATTAGCATAATAGAGCCCTATATCTTTCATAAAATTGTTGGGCTTCAAAAAGCTTACGATGAGGATTTCGTAGCCATAGAAGATTTTGATGAATTTACAAATCCATGTGAAAATGAGGAATGAAAAAAGAATAGAGAAAAATATTTCTCATATTTGCAAAATACAATTTCTAAAGAATACCTTTCCGAATTAGAAAATCTCTTCTAATTGTTTTAGATTTTGAACTACAAAATCTGCATATAGCTCTGCATATTTCACTTTACTGTTTCTATCCACTAATATTGAGTATAAACCAGCTTTTTTCGCTGCTAAACAATCTTTTACGGGGTCGTCTCCTACCATAACGCAATTATTTGTTGAAAGGTTTAGTTTTTCACAAGCCATTATGAATGGTTGAAGATTAGGTTTCGGTTTTATGTTGTTTTCTCCACTAACTAGTATAACATCAAAGTAAGAAATTAA
Organism: Sulfurisphaera sp.; assembly: GCF_059755235.1. NCBI lineage: Archaea > Thermoproteati > Thermoproteota > Thermoprotei > Sulfolobales > Sulfolobaceae > Sulfurisphaera > Sulfurisphaera sp. The sequence goes on along the minus strand of NZ_DBPRYF010000048.1, from coordinate 150,560 downwards.
AGGAAATTTGTTCAGTCTCTGCTTTTTATCTCCCCATTCTCCGTCACTATTTGTTATAATGCCCAACTTGAAGCCCTTCCTTTTTAGGTACTCAATTGCATCCAATGCATCATCATATGGCTGATTATTCCCTGCGATGCTCCAATATATCTGTGTCCACTCATATAGGTCTTCCATTTCGGCCTTGATGTTATATTTCTTTAAAACTTCTTCCCACCATACTCTTCTATCATAAATGCCTTCCTCATCAAGTTTTTTAGAAGTTTCAAGGAGTGACTTAAATAATTCATTCTCATCAAGGTTCCTATTAGGATAGTTCTCCTTAACATAATCTAATATATCATTTGCCACGCTTTTTAATGCTTTAATAGAAAGCTCTTCAAAAGAGACAAGCGTATTATCAAAGTCAAAAAATATAGCTTTTACATCTTTAAAAATGTTAAACTCTTCCATAATATTTCACGCTAGGAAGTCTTCTACTTTGGGTAGTTGTTTAGGTAGTCCTTTTCTCTCCCTAATCTTCATTACTAGGTCTATAAGTAAGCTATCTGGAACTGGTGCCCATTTACTGAACTCTGTTCCCCAGAATGCTCTTCCAGCACTAGCGGCCCTTAGTTCGCTAGCTAATTCATATGACTCAGATACTGGGATTTCTGCAGTTATTCTAGCAACATTTCCTACTTGTGACATATTAAGTATTTTCCCTCTCTTTCTCGTAATTACTCCACTAACGTTGCCTACAAAATCCATTGGAACTCTAATATCAAGCTTCTGCAATGGTTCTAATAATGTTGGTTTTGATGTTAGGAATCCTGCATATATCGCGTTTCTTACTGCTGGATACAATTGTGCTGGACCTCTATGTGCTGGATCTTCATGAATTACTGAGTCATGAAGGACTACTTTCAATCCTCTTATAGGCTCATGCGCTAATGGTCCTTCTTTCATTGCTAACCTAAATCCTTGAAGTATAGTATCCATTACTTCTCTCAAGTGTTGGACACCGCTTGTTGCGTTTACGAATACGTTGATATTTTCATCAATTGCTATAATCTTCTTGGCTTCGTCGTAGTCCCATCCAGCTTGATCTCTAAGTATCTTAGCCATTTCTTTATTATCCATATCTTCTTTTATTGTACCGTTTGCGATTAGCTCTATTGTCTGGTCATTTAATGGCTCAACACTAATGTATAATTTGTTGTGTTTGTTGGGTGATTTTCCTTCGAATACCTGGCTCTTTGCTCTTATACTTTCTCTGTATACTACGATCGGTGGTGACGTTACTACATCTACTCCATAATTCTCTTTTAGTAATTGTAATGAAACTTCTAAATGCAAGAATCCCATACCAGAAAGTAAATACTCGCCAGTCTCTTCATTTATTTTGACTAGTAAGTTTGGATCTTCTATGCTAAGCTTTCTTAGTGCATCAATCATTTTGCTGAGGTCTTTAGGATTCTTTGGCTCTACTGATATAGTAACTACTGGTTCAGAAACATAATGTAACGACTCAAATGATCCAAGGTTCATGTCTTTAAACTTTATATCTACAGCAGTTTCACCAGATCTTGCTTGATCCATTCCTAATGCTGCTGCAATATTACCTACTGGAATTTCTTCTGCTAGCTCTCTGGTTTGTCCCATGTATAAGCTTACTTGTAATATCCTTTGTTCTCTTTTTGCGTTAACTAGCCATACTTCTTCACCTGATCTAAGAGTACCCGAGAATACTCTTCCAGTTGCTACTAATCCTGCATGAGGATCAACCTTCATATCACTAATCATCATAACTATTGGTCCATTAGGATCAGCATTAATCATAGATTTTACTAATTCATTATCTAAATCTCCTTTCCATATCTTTGGTATTCTATATTTCTGAGCGTCTCTCGGATTTGGTACGAATTTGATTACAGTTTCTAATAAAGCCTCATGTATTGGTGCCCTGTTTGCTAACTCTTCTACCTTCGACTTATCTCCACCAGAGTAAGCGGTAACTATATCTGAAAACTTGACACCTTTCTTCTGTGCTATTGGTACACTAAATCCCCATTTATCTTTTGCAGATCCGAAGACTACGTTTCCTAATTCGGGTTTAATTCTCCATGCTTCCTTATATTCTGGCTCTGCGTACATCTCGATTAGATTGTTAATCTCTACTATCATATCTACTAATTTTTTCTGAATCTCCTGTGAGCTTAATTTCAATTCTTTGACAAGTCTGTCTACTTTATTTATGAAAAGTATAGGTCTTACTCTTTCTTCAAGGCTTTGTCTAAGTACAGTTTCTGTTTGTGTCATTATTCCTTCTACTGCATCGACAACAACTATAGAGCCATCTAAAATTCTAAGGCTCCTTGTTACTCTACCGCTAAAGTCCACATGCCCTGGAGTATCAATTAAGTTAATAACGTATCCTCTTCCTTCACTTTCGTGGTATAAGCTTACGTTTGCTGCTTTAACAGTAATACCTCTTTGTTGTTCTACGGTTAGGTAGTCTAAGGCTAATGCCTCACCGGCTACTTTCTGAGAAATTATTCCGGATGCAGCTAATAAAGTATCACTTGTTGTTGTCTTACCGTGATCTACATGGGCTATAATCCCAATATTTCTTACTCTCTCAATATCTTTCATTAAGCTAAGGACTTGCTCTACTGTTTTATATCTAGGCAAGGTCTAAATCACCAGTTTGTATTTAGTAACTCAACTTTAAGATATTAAAGTGTAATGGGTTTCAGTACGTAGACTTCTTTCAGTAAGTTTAGCTACTTTTTTTTTCCTCAATTAATATCATTATCACATTAATTAAAATACAAAGGGAAAAACAAAACGCTTTTCTTTTATTAGCCTTATATTTCGTTGTTAGAAAGTAACTATTATTTGGTAGACATTATGTTAAATATGATTAAAAAGACGAAGTGTCGTTACTATACGTAAAGACTAACAATCATCCGAGTAATTAGAGACTTTATTTTATAGAAATTTATGTTAAGCATGACTTATTTAAATATGAAATAAATCCTCACCTAGAAATTAGAAAGAAATAAAGTAGTAATTTCTTAAAGAAATTCTTCAGGATAAAGAGAGTTCTATGTAGTAACTTACTATTTATACAATAAGACATATATCACACAAGAGCTTCAAAAAAATAAAGAAATAAATCCATTTTGGATTAATTTTCATAACTGTTGTATAATGACTAGGTTTGTCAAAATCTTCTAATCGTATTTAATGTCCTAGGATACTTAATTGTTCTTTGTGATTAGTCGATCTAGTTCTCTTTTAAGATCTTTCCCCTACGTTGCCCTTATTGGAAGTAGTCATATTCATTATTAAAAGAAATAATTAGTACTCCTTATTCAATTTACAAGAAATCAAGGAGAGACTTTTTATTATTTTCATCGTTGTTTTTCTTTTCATTTTTATTATAAGCAGTATGTATGATTTTATATATTTCTTCAGCTTTTTTCCTACTCTCAAGAGCTTTTTCTAAATCCGAAATAGAAGCTGTACAGATTTTCTCTATGCTACCAAATTTTTCCAATAATCTCTCTGCTAGTTTACTTCCTATCTGTGGAAAAGCCTCTACAACATAGAGTTGCATGTCTTTAATATTTTCGAATTTAGGTTTTTCGTGTAAGCTAAAACCTTTCTTACTTTCTTGTGCGCTTCTTTCTGCTATTTTGTATATGATTTCAGCAGTTTCAGTTCTATCATTCGAATATATAACTCTAAGGTCAAAATCAACTATTGCAGAAACCAAAGCAGAATTAATAGCTTTCCAACGGCTTGTTATCTTTCTTATTTTTTCGGTATCTCCCTCAATTAGTATAAATGGTCTGGGATAGACCTCGCTTAATCTACTCAGCTGATCGAAGAATCGTTTATCAAATACTGAACTAATTAAGTCTTCTACACTTTTTCTTTCAATTGCTATTTCACTTGATATCACATAGTCTCCTACAGATAAATTATCTAAAATAACAATAACACCTTTCTCCTTGATTAAATCTGGTATACCACTATTTTTTTCACGATAGTCAGCATAAATTCTTAACATTGAATAACTTTTTACGTAAAATCCTATAAAATGCTTGTGTTAAAAAAGGTCTTATGCCTTAATTGTTCCTCCACTTTGCGGATAGTATTTAGCAAGAAGTTCATTCACTTTCTTTTGTAGATCTTCTAGTTGAGTTCTAAGAAGATTCTCTTGTTTCTGATAGGTCTTTGATCTTAATTCAAGAAGTTCTTTCCTATCATTTAGTTCCTTCTGTATAGCTTCTTTGTCAGTTTTAACTAATAAATTTCCTACAATTTTGTAAACAGGAGTTCCTGCAGCCAGCTGTGATAATTCTTGTAGTATTTTGTTTATCTCTCTCAATTCACCATCTATCACATTTTTTTCAGTAAGTAATCTATTAAGCTGGTCTTGTAACTGCTGTAATTTTACTAATTGAGTTTGAAGTTCTGGGGGTATTCTTTCTGTCATTTGTTGTTCACCCTTTTTATTGTCTCCATTATTGTGTATATCCAAGATATATAAGAATTCATTATAGCTCTTCCTCTACTTAATGACTGAGGTCTAATTATAATCTCAGATCTTTCCTTATTTACTTTGACAACCTTACTGTCTACACTCTCTTGTAATATTGAATTAAACAATAATGTCCTTTCCTCATCCGTTCCCTCAATAGTTATTTTGATCTCTATCATATAATGCAAATCTTATTATAGGCCCTAAAATCTTATCATCTCTTAGGAATTTTAACTCAAAAATCTTCTTATCATTTCTATATACATATTGACCAAAAGCGTATACATCACAATTCTGTATTGATGTATACCCTAAATCCAAAAGCAAACTCCTTATTTCATCATTATCTATTTTCCCTAAGCATCCTCTTTTAACAATTGTTCTAGATAAATTTAATTCTGTAAGTAAAGTAACACCTTCAATTTTGAGAGAATATTTGACAAAATTAGTTAATAAATCATAAACTTTAAGTCTACCCGGATTTCCTTTTATAACGTCTACCATTACAAGATATTTGGCTTGTGCATATAAAGATCTAGAAAGTATACTTTCTAAGCTTTGTCTTCCTCTATTAACTTTTATAGAATAAGGAAATAAAGCAACTAATTCATTTAAAAAACGTCTTACTCTTAAGGGCGCGTCACGACTCGTCGTAAAAATAACTTCAATATGGGGTATAGGCAAGCCCTGCCCACTTAGCACCGCACTTTTCACAGTACCATATACCAGAAGCTATCCTAACTACTTTTCCAGTTGTTTTACAAACTGGACATTGATGATCTTGGTATCTTTTTTCCATTATTTCTTTCCATTTCTTTCTTGTAGATGATCCATATCTAGCTCCAAATCTACCAGCAATCCCAGTTGTTTTACCCATTATACTTCACCATATCTAAATGTTAAGTTGCTTTTTAAGCTCTTCGAACAATTTTTGTGATGCAGTTCTAGCCAAGTTTTCTGCCATATCGACTTCTTGTAAACTAAGACTTCCAAAACTAGATTTTTGCATTCCAACTATTCTTCCATCTTGGACATATGAGAATGAAACTTTTACGTCAGCTATATTTTCCTCGTCTAAATTAGGATCCACAACTAGGTATTTGCCTATCTTTGCTACAGTGGTCGTAACGACAGGGTAATTAATTGGTATAATATCTGTCTTTTCTTCTTTTAAAATCTTAATATTCTCTCCATCTACTTCTACTTTAGGAAGCTTTGTATTATATAGAGCTGATACTGCTGCCAATGTACAAGCATCTAAAATATTTCCTCCGTAATCTAGGACATAGACATCTACCCATGCTGTCCACACTTTTTTCCCTGGTACTATAACTAACTTAGAAAGGTCCACAGCTTTTGAATCTCTGAGACTTCTATCTACAACTCTTGCTAATTCTACTGCATTTTCATCTGGTGGCCCAAGTTCAAATGTTTCATAGGCCAATGGTAAAAGCTCAACATTTACTACTAAGTTACCTTGATTTGGCGTATCTGGAAAAGGCTCTTCTTCTTCCAATTTAACTCCTGCTAAAACCATTGTATCTCCAAGTTTAACTAAGGCTGAGCCTTCTGCTTTCTTAGCATAATTCAAAGTAACCGATAATTGTCTATAGTCAGTAGGTTTTCTTCCATCTATTCTTACTCCTTTTTCCAAAGCATTTATTATATTTTCTTTCTTTAAAATTGAAGTCACATTTGTATTAGATGGTGTAATTGACATATTTACTCCTCCTTATACTCAGCATATTTACTCTTTATTGCTTCTCTTTGAAGATTATAAATGGTTTCTATACCTTTCTGGGCCATTTCTAAGCCTTGTCTAAACTCTTGTGGCGTCATATTTCCATTTAGCTGGAGCAACGCTACTTGCTTTAGTGATGGCATTAAAGCAATAGGCATATCTGCTTCTCCCCACATATCTTCTGGTTCGTTTAAATCAAGGACGAGCACGCCATCAGCCTTTCCTACAGCAACTCCTGCTATTAAATCTCTCATTGGGATTCCCGCATCAGCTAAAGCCATGGAGGCAGACATTAATGATACTAATCTTGTTCCTGCATCTGCCTGTAGTACTTCCATAAATATATCAATAACTGTTCTAGGGAATAGTTCAACTAGAATTGTTGATTCTAGTGCTTCTCTTATTACTTTTGATAACTCTATTTCTCTTCTGCTTGGCGCTGGATTCTTTCTTTCATCAGTTGAAAAAGGCGTCATATGATATCTTACTCTTAGTACCGCTCTATCAGGCAAAGCCAGATGCCTAGGATGCATTTCTTTTGGTCCATATACAGCAGCTATAACTTTTGTATTCCCCATTTCAAAGATTGCGGAGCCATCAGCGTTTTTTAGAACTCCAAGTTCTATTTTTATTGGTCTCATTTCGTCTGGCTTTCTTCCGTCTAGTCTAAGCCCGTTATCAAGTATTAGCCGAGGTTTCTGCAGTTGTATCATTTTTATTCTCACCTAATTTTTCTCTCAGAAACTTTCTTATTTTTTCTGTTAGTCCTTTTATATGTGATTCTTTCTCAATTAGTTCAATTGCACTAATTAGTGCTTCTTCAATTGTTTTGTTTGCACAATTAGCTAATATTCTACCATTTTGAGCAACGAGAATTTCACAACCCGTTTCTCCAGTTAAGGTATCTAACATGCTTTTATTTTTCCCTATAACCCTTGGTACTTTTATTGGCGGTATATCTATTACTATACCATTTGTGACTCTTCCCAAGTTTTTCCCTTTAACTGATAAAATAGGATTTACTGTTCTATCATAGGTTTCTATTTTCGCAACTACATAGTCTCCAAGATTTAAATATCTTCTTAGGTCTTCTCCAGGGCTAACAGATCTTCCTAATAATGCCGAAGCAGGTAAATAAGCTGAATAAGGTGATTTTATATCCAAAACCCATCCATAAATTTCAACGTCTTCTACTAAACCTATAACAGTATCGCCTACTTTAGGAAAATATCTATGTCCTTCAAGAGGAATGATCTCGAATAAGTTTTCCTTTACTTCTAACAATCCAGTAATAGACGAATAATACTTATTGCCAACTTTATAGTAATATGGGGACCAGGGTATTTGGAAATCTCCCTCTGCAATTAGTTCCCCTGGAGTTACTACACTTCTATCTTCGAAATATATTTTATTTGTACTAGACATTTTTACCTCACTTAACTTGAAGTATTTTTACTTCTACTTCTCCTTTGGTTAAAGAATTTAACTTATCTATAAGTTCTTGTTGCATACCAGCTGGTATTTCTAGCTCTGCAATTAATGTTCCATCACTAAGCCAATTAGACTTCTTTACTTCGCCCAAATTATGAAGCTGTGATTTAACCCTAGAACTATACTTTGGGTCTACTTTAATTTCTACTAGGGCTTTTGCTACCTTGATCGGAATAATTTTAGCTATTTCTTTGATTATCTGGAGAGCTTGCCCTTCTATATCTTTATTCGCATCTATCTGAACTTTTGCTTGCTCCATTGCCATTTCAATTCTAGTCCTAGGTATGGGTAAATGAGTCTTAGGATCTATTGCATTTCTTGATATATAATCAATGACTTGTTTTCTTTTATTTTCTAATAATTCTTTCCTTTGCTCAGCAGTGACTTGTATTTCTCCTTTTAATATTATTTGCCTGGCAACTTCTTCAAAGTCTGTAGTTCCAAAAGCTTTCTTTAATGCAGAAGGAGAAGCTTTTAAACCTTTTTTGACATCTTTAAAAATTTCATCAGAAACAACTACATCTGATAAACTTATACTTTTCCCGCTCTTTAATTCATTAGCTTCCTTTGGTTTTACTAAAATTTCAAACCTTTCACCGGCATGCTCGTATCTTGCAATTACATATTCCTCTTTTTTAGTCATGAAATAAGTCTCACCTCATAATTTTTGCAAAATAGAAGCTCTTTCCTCAAAGCTCATCTTTCTGAACAATCCAGTTTTGCTATCAGCATACCCTATTTCAAGGTTGGACGGCGCTAGTTTTTCATTAGGTTTCAATGTAGATGCTAATGCTCTTACTGCTAGTAGAATAGTATCTTCCATACTTAAATCATCTCTGTAATTTTTCTCAAAGTATTCTGTTGCAGTATATCCTCCTTGACCTATCGCTACAGCGTAATATGGCATAAATTGACCGCTAGGTTCTGTCATTAATAGTTTCGGTACTCCTCTATCAATACCACCAATTATTAATGCGACACCAAAAGGTCTTACTCCGCCGTGTTGTGTATACATCTGTTTTACGTCTGAAACTACTTTTGTCAAGTAATCTATGTTAATTGGTTCATCATAAATTAACCTATGTTGCAAGGCTTGTGATCTAGCATAGTCAATTAATACCCTTCCATCAGAGGCTAAACCTGCAAAACTGCATCCAACATGATCATCTATCATAAATACTTTTTCTATACTATCTACATCAAGTAACTGTGTAGCCTTTCTTTTTTCTCCAATTAGTACTACACCAGACTTTGTTTTTACTCCTAGAGTTGTCCATCCTTTCTTTACTGCCTCAAAGGCATAATCTACTTGATATAACGAACCATCTGGTGAAAATATTGTTATTGCTCTATCATATCCCATAGCTGCTGGACCGAATGCCAAATTTGTTCTCCCTAATATCTACATAATAATTATTGTTAAAAAGTGTTATCAGTTCGTCGCGTGCTCATCATACTCCAGTCTGGAGCGGCGTCATCATTTAATTCCTATTAGTTTCTTGGCTCTTTTTAAACTTCCGGTAGTTCTTCTTGGTACAAGAAGAACATGTTTATTCTGAACTTTTGCTAAGGGTAAACTAGCTATTAGTATTTTGTAGCCACTTCTGTTGGTCGAGACTATTCCGTGATTCTGGTAAATCATAATAACTTTAGGGTTAGCAATCTCTAACCATAATTTTCCTCCAAGTTCTTTTATGGCGTTTCTGATCGATTCTTCTATCTCCTTTAGCTCTATGTTATCCTGTGATATTATGTCAAAAATTACATATCTCTTAGCTCTTATGTCTCTTTTATTCTTTATTTTTTTAATATAGATAATTTTTGTTCTATACGATAAGATAACTAAAACAGTTAGAGCAGAAAGCCAAAGGATTACTATCAAATCAAAAATGTTCATCTTTCGAAATTAACTTTTGTGGTGAAAAATAAATCCATTTTATTGCTTCTTCTTCATCTGCACCGTGAGTGACAAGAAGATCTATTTTAGCCAAAGGTGGCCATATTTCATCAAAATTATTAGCGCAAGAAGAAAATAATGGATACATGATCCATCTATAAGACCATGTGATAATTTTCCTTAGGACAAAAGAGTTAAAATTATGTAGTTGTACCTCTACTGGTTTATCATACTGTCTAATTAAACTTAACATTGTTTTTTTGAATAGGTGAAGATTATCAGAAGAAAGAATTATACTAGACACCTTATCATTTATTATAGCATATTTTAAAGCATCTATACTTAATGGCTTTACAAATACTAGAGCTTTAGGATTTGTTTTAAGAAAGTTGGTTATACTTCTAGAGTTTTTTGCGATTATTGTTATTCTTTTTTGACCAATTAAGCCGTCTTCTGAGAAAAAATAGTCGTATCCTACTATTTTTAATATATTAAATAACTTCGAGTTAAGTACGCATGGTTCTACTAGCAATCTTTTTCAGCTCTTCTTTAAGCTCCTCCGTTACTTTCCCTTTAAAACTCATAACTATCTTTATCACATCATCGCTATCTTTTATACTAATTTTTTTCTCTGCAATTAATCTTTGTTTGTCTATTCTTAAATGTAATTTACTTCCATCTAGTCTTTCATTAAGAGTAGATAAAAGAAATATTATGTCAGCATTATCTAATGATTTAAATATTTTATCTACTAATTCATTTGCATTTTTCCCTGCCAATTTATACTCTATTATCGAGATAGAATTTCCAAAATACCCTTCTACTTTTCTTTCAGAGATATCTGCTGTATTTAGAATATTACCAAAAAAATCAATTAGTGAACCGATTATCTTATTTTTATCTTCTGTTTCATGACAAAATATAGTGATTGAAATAGTAGAGAGCTTCATTTCCCGGGTACTTTCTTATAATTCTGTATTCTATAATATTTGTTCGCTTCATGACCTTTTTTGAGCTCTCTTTCTTTTTGTTTCTTCTTCCATTTTTGTTTAATAGTTCCTTTAAGTCCTCTACTCTTTCTTAACCCTCTCACTTTCTTACCTGATGAGGTAAGCCCTCTAAACACTCTTTTCCTATTTGCAGGATCCTGTAACCATTTAAGATTAGGATCAGATTTAATCACTGGATGACTAGGATCAACCATAACTATTTCATAGTACTTGTACATACCATCTTCTCCAACATAATAGCTTCCTAATACTTCCAAATTAGGAAACTTTCTAGCCGCTTTTTCCTCTGCTATCCATTTGTATCCTTTAGAGGGACCGTAACCATAAACTCCCATCCTTTTCGGTCTTCTTCCACTATTAGGTCTTGGTTTATTCATTCCTCCTCTTCTTACCCTCACTCTAACAACGATAAAACCTTGTTTAGCCTTATACCCTAATTCTCTTGCTCTGTTTAATCTTGTAGGATTATCAATTCTTGTTATTGCGGGCTCCCTTCTCCACTCAATTAGTCTTTGTCTGAGAACTTTGCCCCAGTCCTCTGATTGCCAAGTTTGTTCTATATAATTATACATTGATGAGGTCATTATTCTTCTAATCATTAAATGAGCAACTACTTAATAAATGTGTTTCTCCACTTTATCATGAATGATAACTATAGGTTTGATTGGAAAAACAAACGTAGGTAAAAGTACATTTTTTGCAGCCTCTACATTAATTGATGTACCTATAGCTAACAGACCATTTGTGACTATAGAGCCTAACGTTGGAATTGCATATGTTAAAGAGAAATGTGTTCATGTGGAATTCGGAGTAAAATGTAATCCTAGAAATTCGGTATGTATCGGTGATTATAGATTCATTCCAGTAAAACTAGTTGATGTAGCTGGTTTAATACCAGGGGCTCATGAAGGAAGAGGTTTAGGAAATAAATTTCTTGATGATTTACGAAAAGCAGATGTACTAATTCATGTTATAGACGCTAGTGGATCTACTAATGAAGAAGGAATTCCAGTACCACCAGGCAGTAGAGACCCGGAAGAGGATATAAAATTTATAGAAAATGAGATAGAGGAATGGTTTTTCTCTATAATAAGCAAAGATTGGCAGAAATTTGCAAGGACTACTGACTTGTCTAACAAAGATCCTGTGGACGAATTACTATCAAAACTCTCCGGCTTATCTATAAATAAATATCATATAATAGAAACATTAAGACAATCTAAATTGGAAAATGTCAAACTAATGCAATGGACTGATGAGGATCTAAGGCGTTTTTCTAAAAAATTAAGAGAGATCTCAAAACCCATAATAATTGCGGCAAATAAGGCTGATCTCCCAGAATCAAGAAAGTTCATAGAGAAACTAAAGCAAAAATACAATTATGTAGTACCTACTAGTGCTGAAGCGGAATTAGCGCTAAGAAAAGCAGCAAAAGCTGGATTTATTGACTACATACCGGGGGAAAGAGACTTTAAAATATTAAAAGATCTAGGGGCAAAACAAAGGGAAGCATTAGATTATATAAAGAAAAATGTACTGGAAATTTATGGAAGTACTGGAGTACAAGAAGCAATAAATACTGCTGTATTTGGAGCACTATCTATGATAGTAGTATACCCAGTAGAAGATGAGAAAAAACTAACGGACCATAATGGTAATGTATTACCAGATGCATATTTGATAAAGAAAGGATCCACACCTAAAGATCTAGCCGCTTTAATTCACTCGGATTTGGCTAAAGGTTTTCTATTTGCAATTAATGTGAAGAAGAAAATGAGGGTAGGAGAGGAATATCAGTTACAAGACGGAGATGTAATAAAAATAGTCTCTTCAACGGCTAAACCTTAAAGAATTCTCCGTAGCCTACATCCCTATTTACAACTGCTCCAGGATAAATCTTTGCATACGCTCCTATTTTTATCCCAGGTAGAATTGTCACATTTATTCCAGTTCTCACATGTCCTCCTATGAATGCACCAAGTTTCTTTCTTCCACTATCAACTCTTTTTCCTTTTACATTTACCTTAACTTCTCTCTCATCAAATCTTAAATTGGCTATCAGAGTCCCAGCACCAAAATTAACATCTTCGGCTATTACTGAATCTCCTACATAACTTAAATGTGGAATTTTTGAAGTTTCCATGATAACACTTTCTTTTACCTCTACAGAAGCACCAATCTTCACTTTTTCAGAAAGAACTGTATAAGGTCTAATATAGGAATTAGGACCTATTTCGCTTCCCTTACCGATATATACTGGTCCCTCAATATATGTACCAGATTTCAATTCTGCTCCTTCTTCAATTATCACTTTTCCCTTAATTTTTACGTTCTCTTCTACATTTCCTAAGTTTTTACTGAATTCTATATTATCTAAAGCCCATTTATTTATATCAATTATATTCCAAGGCTTTCCTATGTCATACCAAAAGCCGTCATAGCTTATCACTTTGACTTTTTTTTCACTTGCCATTAGAGTCACTGCATCAGTAAGTTCAAGCTCGCCCCTTTCCGATAAAGATATTTTATCAAGAAAAGTGAAAATATCTTGACTAAACTTGTATATTCCTCCATTAATTAAATTAGAAGGAGGTATTTCTGGCTTTTCAATAATTTTTGTTAAATTTCCTTCATTGTCGGAAATTAATACTCCATAATCTCGTGGATTATTGACCTTTACACCTAAAATCGCGTTATCTTTTTGAGAAATTAAGTTACAGATTATGTTATGATCTGGAATAAAAATATCTCCATAAATTACTAAAATATCATCATTAGTTTTGATAGAAGATAATGCAGCTCCAGTTCCTTTTTTATCTTCCCTTTGAATTGAAAATGATACTCCAGATAAGTTTTTTTCAAAATATTCTTTGTACTTGTTAGAAATTACAATAGTAATATCATTAATTCCACATTTTTTTAAAAATTCAATCTGATATTGGATAAGGGGCTTGGAAAGGATGGGAATAAAAGCTTTAGGTCTGGTGTGAGTAATAGGCTCTAGTCTTTCTCCTGCACCTGCTGCTAAAATTATAGCTTTCATGAATTTCTAATTTATTAAGCTGGTACTTTAAGCACTTTCGTTTTTTCTACTTCAACTTTTCTTAGTGGATAAATCTTCTTTGCATTTTCGAATATGTCATTAGATAATTTTCCGAATATGACATCTTGGACAAATTCATCAAATGTACTTTCAGAAGCTTTCTTCGAAAGTATATCCCAGATTATTTTTCTTATCTCAGTTTTCTGAGATACATGAGCATTATATGTTGTCAATGCGAGTCCTTTAACTCTTAAACTATAACCGTCTTTGGTTGTTACATCTGTTATAGCACTTATTTTAGAGCTTTTTCTTCTTACTAATGATCTAATATAATCTCTAGAAAGCTCATGACCAACAAATCTAGTCATTAATTTATCTCCTTCTAAGCCAATTATTTTAAAATATAGATGAACATATACCATACTGTAATCACCTGTAAGATCATAAAGTGTAGTTTCAAGTTTTCTCCCTATTGCTTGATTTGCATCATAAGCTGGAGTTGAACCTAATACTATTTCACCAAACGTCTTAGGAGTAACTATAGTAAACCATTTTTTCATTTTCCATTTGTCCTTTATCGCTCCCTTTGCTGATGACATGCTAATCTTCTTATTGCACACCTTTATAAAAAGTTCACTATTCGATTTTACCACTTATTTTCAAATATAGTTTTCTCAAAATACGAATGATGGTTCTAGCTTCTTCTTCATCATACACTCCTTTAATTAGAACTCTTTTTAATACAATTTGCATTTTCTTATCTTCCTCACTACTTTGTAAAAAACTAAGAACATCAGAAACATATCTTTCAATTAGAGAGATTGCTTCTCCGCTTACAATTGGCTTATTTTCTGATCTGCTTCTCCAGATCTCATATAAGACTATACCAACTGCATGAGAAAGATTAAGCACTGGATATTCAGGGTTTGCTGGGATAAATAATAGTAAATCTGATTTAGCTATCTCGTCTCTCGTTAAACCCACGCTTTCCCTACCGAAGACTAGCGCAACTCTTTTACCCTCTATTAGCCTAGGTAAATCCCATGGTCTGATGGACTTTCTCAGAATATCTCCTTTATTATCAGCTATACTAGAAGTGGCTATTTTTAGTTCAACATCTTTTACAGCTTCATCAAACGTAGGTACAATTTTGGCTCTCTCTAAAAACTCTAAACCTTTGGCCGAAAATTGTTTAGATTCCTCTAAGTTACATTTGGGATTAACTATATAAAATTCATCTACTAGAAAATTTTTTGCAAGTCTTGCGATAAAACCGACATTATATGAACCCTCAGGTTCCACTATCACTAATCTTATCATTTCTCATCTCTATAGCAGTTAGAGTTTCAAAACCTATAGTTTTCTCTAATGAATAGGAAATTCTATATCCTAACATGTTTATAACATAAAAAAGATAGTCTAAATCATCTAGCGATGAATAAATTGTGTAAATTCTCCTTGCTTTAACACTTTTCAAGAAATTTATGAGAGTTTCAACTCCACTCTTTCCTCCAGACCAGCTGTAGCCAATCCATTTATCATATTCCTCAACAGGTAAATAAGGAGGATTAAAAATTGCAACATCGAATACTTTATTTCTTAGACAATCTAAAATATTGCAGTTAATAATGTCATAATTAGTAAAATTATATAAAGATAAAGTACAAAGTGTTGAAAGAGTAGCATATGGGTTAATATCTGTAAGAGTTACATACGAAGCTCCTTTAGTTAACGAATATAAGCCTAAGATTCCAGAACCGCTTCCAACTTCAACTACTTTTTCCCCTCTGTTTATCTTTATGATGTCTAAAAGAAGTTTAGTGTCATCTGAAGGTTCATATGTATCTTCATTTATACATAGTTTATACCCATCAAATTCAATAATTCTCTTACCTCCCATGGCTTGAAATCCCTTACTTTCTTATTAGTTTTTCCTGTTTTTTCTTCGGAGTTGCATAATTTTAATGCATTCGAAATGTTCTTATTCTTGTACTTTGCCACGCACTTGAGAAGTACATTGACTCTTTCATCAAAATCTCTCACTCTAGTAAATCTTACTAATGTGGAATATACTTTTGGTTTGGGCGAGAAAAACCAAGGTGGTATGTTGTCTTTTATGTCTATTCTGTAGTAGAAATTTACAAGATATGATATATATGTTGACTCATTTTTTATTTTTTCAGCAAAATCTGATTGTAATATAAGGGTTAAGTATTTTATTCCATCTATTTTGCTTATTTCTTCGAAGAACTCATAAGTTATATAATATGGTAGAGAAGAAACTATTTGCCCTCTAGCTATTGGTAGATATCTTCCGTCTGCCAATACAGCATTAGGGAGAAATTTTACTAATTTTTCATCAAGCTCTATTACCAGATCTGGATGAAGAAAATTAGTTAGATTTCCTTTACCTCCACCAACCTCAATTAGTGGTCTTATGGAAAAATCGATATATGATATTATTTTTTCTATTATTTTCTTATTTATTAGAAAGTGCTGTCCCAGTTTCATTCTGTTTTCCCAATTTTTCTAGATACCCCACGTAAACTGCATGTTCTCCAAGTTTTTTACTCTTTTCCTCAAATATTGGATAAACGAATAAATAGTATTTTTCTCCTCCTTGGATTTCTTTTATTATTCTTTCCACTATGATCCCAGGTACATCTTTTATTCCTACTCTTGTTTCAATATCTTTAAAATCAACAAAAGGTTGTTTTTTCCTTTCCTCTAAAATAATTCTCAAGGTTTTTTTTCCTATGTTTGGTAAAAGTTCTAAAGCATGTAATTTTAACGTCAAGGGTTCTGCCTTATTGAAGAAATCTACAAATATAGACGATTTTTCTTCTGTAACGATCTTTCTTATAACTTTAGGTAACTCATCTTTTGCCATACTCGTAAGATCATCGTAAGTAATATGGAAGTCTACTCTAATAGGTGATTCTGTCAACTCTACTCTTTGTTCTATCTGAAAATCAATATTATCTGAAATAGGTGAGGCTTCTATCAGCATAAAGTAGTCCTCTCCTACCAATTGGAGAACAGGTCTATTCTTGTGCTGAGCATGTTTATCTAAAGGATTTCCTTGTCTCATGTAGTCTAGGACATATGCTACTTTCTCCATCCTCTCTTTTACAGGCTTTCGTCTCTGCATACAAATAATAGTTGTTTTTTAAAGTAAAAATCTCAACTCTCCATATGTGACTTGACTACTTCAATTATTTTTTGTATTATTTCTGTAGTATAAGTTTTTCCACTATCTAAAACTAGAATTGATCTAACTTCCTCTATTGTTGTAGGGCATAAGCTAGCTATGATAGCTCTTACATCTTCTCTTGGTATTATATCTTTCAGTTCTTTCATCACTGCTTCTGCTTCATCCTCATTACATTTAGAGAAAGTATTCAGATATTCAAATGTGCGTTGTAATATAGTGGATGAATTTCCAGAAGATATAAGTTCTTGAAGAATCTTCTTAGCATAAGAATAAGGAACATAGTGTTCCTCTTCTATTTTGAGAGAAAAAGACAAAATATTCACCCAGACTTATTAAATTTTGCTAAATGTTCTGGTCTCACTATTATCTCTTTTTCTTTATCACCTAATGAAACTTTGACTAAATATGCTTTGCCTCTTTTACCTTCTATAATCCCCACTTTTCCGTGGTATATTCTATGAGGCATTCCTTTATGAACAGACGGATTTATCTTGATTACAACATAGTCTCCTTCTTTATATTCTGCCATTAGTTGACTTAGACGTGGAACTGAGCCCCTCTCTCTTACTTTTTTAGTTAATAATTTTCTTGTCCTACTTCTATAGCCCTTCGAATGCTTAACCATCTTTAATCCTAAATCAATCTAAGTTCTAAGTAACAATTAAGATTTTTGTTTTCCTCAAGGAAACTTGGGACGTTTTATTTTAAAGTCATCATGGAATGCAAAGAACTGGTTTTTAAACAAACATTAATTAGCATAAGAGAAAATATTATAAGTAATTATGTGACACTTATTTCTTGGGCAAAGCGGGGGTGCCCGAGCTGGTCAAAGGGGGCGGACTTAAGACCCCTGTAAGTGATCCGCTGGCGAAGGCCTGCGTGGGTTCAAGTCCCACCCCCCGCATTTTAGATCTATGATATAATTGTTATCTCTACTTGGTATTTGTGGAAGATGTTTGTTGATTTCATTAGAGTTTAACTTTTATATATGTGAAAGCCTCAAAAACGATTAATAGACAGTTCATAACCATTAAACATTGTTAATGCAAACAAGAAGTTGCATCATTTTCATTCTTTCTCCTTTATAATTTGTCTGAATCACCAAAATAATGTAATTTTATTTCAGATTTGAAATACTTCAAGAGCCCAAAATGGTAAGACCCACAGTGACACATACAAAGAACTCATAATTGCCTTCTTCTCCCTTATTGACAGCTGATAATAGAACAGTAAAGGTCACTTTGTTAGTATAGTTTAAATATGTTATTATTCTGTAATGAAATTTAAGCCAAACTATTTTTAAGTCTTTAATAGGCTGGTCCAGATATATTGTAAATCTTAAATATTTCAAATAATTCTTAATTATAAGATTCAAATCCATTAATAATTTATAACGTGTAGAAAGTATATTTAAACTCCAACCAGAGGCTTATAGAGATAGCGTCGATCGAGCTGGTGTGGTTTAAGCTGATTATGTTATACTTAGGGTTAATTCAAACCACGGAATTAAGAACATCTCGGAATAACGAAGAATGAGATGTTTGGGAAGCTCATCAGTCTATTGTTTATAATTATTTCAAAGTTAAAATTAATTGTAAGCGAGAGTCTTTATAATTCCTTAGAGTTGTTAAACTAGATTATAGTCATTTTTGTAGAAAAATAAACTAATTATTTATTTTGCATAAACAAGAGCCCCTTATTATGTAGCAAAAATAAGCTTTTTTATTTAGAAATATATTAATGTTGTTTCATTCGAAGCTTATAATATTTCATTACATATGAATAAAAATAAGGTATCTGATTTGTTTAAAATATAAAATACGAAATTGATTAAAATATTTTTAATTATTTATTATTTTAAATTTTGTTGTATAAGTTTCTTTTAATTTATAACAACATAAGATGTCAGAAGAATTAACTCTGTTTAGGTTATAAGTGTTTATGTATTTAGTAACTAATATACAAGAAATTGAAAGATAATTACTGAGATGCGGGGGGTGGGACTTGAACCCACGCAGGCCTATGCCATCGGGGATCTTACCTTAGGGTCCTAAGCCCGACCCCTTTGACCTTGCTCGGGCACCCCCGCAAGATAAAAAATCTATTATGAAGGATAAAAAGCTTAGCTCAATCTTTTATCGTTTCTAACATAGATACTATGTTCCAAATAGAAATTCTAGTATGTGTGGGCATATTAGGATCTTGGCTTATATCTTCCAAAATACCTATTGCATTCGCTGCCCTAACTCCAGGGCTTAATGACGAGTCTTGCAAATTCCTTATTGCATCTGTTGCTGCTCTTCTAATGTTTCTAGGAACGCTAGTATCATTAACTATTTTCTGGAGCATTATTACAGCCTGCTTAATTTTTGCCTCGTTGTCATAAAGCGATGCCATATACTAATCACCGTATCATATTTATTATGCTTTGGTTTTTTAGTTTATACTTGTGATTAGTAATGAGTAAAGAAGAGAGTGGTGTTAAAAAAGCTGCAGATCTTTTACGGCAAGGCGCTACTATGCTTGATATAGCTTGTCCTATTTGTCATATGCCATTATTTAAGCTCAAAAATGGTGATGTTGTATGCCCCAATCATGGCAAAGTTTATTTAGCTAAAGATGAAGAGGAGGAGAAAAAAATTTCTCTTTCAATCTCTCTAGATTCTATTGAAGAAACTTTATTTAAAAACATGAGTAATGTCACAGAGAAGCTAAAGACCGATCCCATGGATAGCGATGCTCTTCTTCAAATAATAAGATATTTAGATGCAATAGAAAGGATAAGAAAAATTAAGAACATTTCAAGTTCATTGATGAACAAATAATAGAGCTAGCTTTTTTTGCTATATTTTCTATTGTGTGCGTTGCATCAAGCACTATAAAATTATATTTTCTAGCTAATTCAAGGTATTTATTTCTAACCAATTTAAGGCTAGTGATTTTCTCCTCAAAATTAAATTTGTCATCTTTTTTTAATCTCTTTAAAGCTTCTTCTTCATTTAAGTCAAGCAAGAATGTAATATCAGGTTTAGGGAATTTCGAATTTACGTTTAGTATCCAATCTTCTTCTACACCTAGGACACTTTGATAAGCTATTGTAGAATAATAGTATCTGTCCATTATTACAATTTCTGGTTTTTGCTCCATTAACCACTTTATGTGATAAGCTCGATCAGCTGAAAATAAAAGAGTTAATAACACGGGATCTCTCCATCCAGACTTCTTTATTAACTCAGTGATTTCATTAGTAAACGGCTCTTGTGTAAGTACTGTGTTATAGTTTTTTTCTCTAAGAAATTTATAAAGTATCTTACTTATTGTAGTTTTCCCAGCTCCATCTATTCCTTCAAATACTATAATCTTGAACATTTTCCTATCTTTACTCTTCTTTCCTCAAAGTTTTCATTTAAATTTATGTTACCCATCAATATTCCATCAGCTTCTTTTACCCTTGTCCTAATTGCAATATAATCTCTTGTAATATTGGTAATTATGCCAGCTCCTATTGTTTTCCCTTTAAGGGTTAATCCTACCAGTAATCCTTTTACATCTTTCAACGTAATATAATATCCTTCACAAGGCTCCTCATCGCTTAATTGAACCATATCTCCCCAACTTATAAATAACTTATCATTAATTGGATTTCCAAATAACTTATTTGTTTCCATCATTATCTGATTCTTTGTATTAAAGTACTCTCTATAAAGGTACTGTCTATACAACCTTCTTTGTTCTCGATTCCGATCTATATCTAAAGGAAAACTTTTACTTTTTATTACTTTTCGTTCTATATCAGAAGGAAAATTCTTGTTATTGTTTTTGTCAAATAATATTATAAAATCAGGGTTTATTAGATAAATTAATTCTATTTTATGCCTGTAAGATTGATAGCCAGAAACCCATCCATCAGTGTCAATCACAACATTATTAACTGAATCACTTAATTTGGATACTAAAGTTTGGTGAAACTTTGGATTTACTGAAGGAGTAATATCTCCAAAGAATTCTATTTTCTTAAGTCCTTTTTCTCTAGGTGTTAAAGTTTCTCTAAAATTTGATAAAGAGATAAACGTTGGTATAAATAGTGAGGATTGTCCAATATCTGCGT
The DNA here is from genome assembly GCF_059755235.1 of Sulfurisphaera sp. Lineage (NCBI taxonomy): Archaea > Thermoproteati > Thermoproteota > Thermoprotei > Sulfolobales > Sulfolobaceae > Sulfurisphaera > Sulfurisphaera sp. Next base: position 129,522 of record NZ_DBPRYF010000048.1, on the reverse strand, counting down.
CTAAGATAGGAGCTTTTTGAGTGTTTGAAATGAGATTAGCTAAGTATGACTTACCAGAATTTTGCTCTCCAATAATAATAATTTTTCCGCTTATCTCTTCTGCAATATTTCTCCATCCCAAAGAAGGATACTTGGCTAGAATATTACAGTTTAAATCTACTTCGCTTTCTGTTAATGTGGTTATCGTGAATGTCTTATTATTCTCGATATGCAGAGTATCGGTTATTTCAATTCCAGAGATATCAATTTTTCCTTGAATGACCTTTACGTCGCAAGGTCCTTGTATAACTATATCAATGCCTTTTTCTATCATTTTAGCTACCTTATCGTTGATCTTAACGCTATGACATAGGCAGCTCTAATATCTCTATCTTTGATATCAATAAATGGATTTTTTCCACTAGTCTTATTTTCATTTACTATTTTTGTATCTTTGAAATTTATCTTTAACATCCTATATACCAATTGACCAATCCTATTACCTCCCCCTACACCAATATATACTCTTTTATGTGGAATAGATGAAACTATTTCGTTAATTTTTTCCTCTATGTCCATGAGGTTACTATTTAGTGTGTATAGTAGTTCTCCATCACCTATTGCAACTATGGTAAGTTTCTCTTCTTTATTTGTGTCAATTCCTATCAAAAGTTCATTAAAACTTTCTTTTCCTCTAACTTTGCACAAAATATAGCCTAATAGTTTGTTTAATTCCAATTTATTTATAAGTTCATCTGTTATTACAATATCTCCGTCTTCTGCAATGCTTATATTCATTTTTTTAATTTTGTTTATAAGATAATATGCGGTTTTTGGATCATTAACTTTCACTGCTACTTTTTTTACCACAATTTCTCTCTGTAATTTGTGGAATTTAAACCTTGAAAGTATCAGAGTTCATTTTTCAGAAGGGTAAAATTGTATCTATTTACGGTGAATCTGGTAGTGGCAAAACAAGCATCCTTTTACAAGTTGTCAATGATATAACTCCAAGTCTTTATATATCAACTGAAGGAGTTTCTTACCAAGGAAGAGTTGAAAAGTTAAGATGGAAAAAAGATGTAAATTTTGTTGAAGTTTCTAATATTTATGAATTAGTTTCTGCTATATTATACTCTTCTAAACTTAGTTTTAAAGTAATAGCAATAGATACTATAAACAATTTTTATAGACAAAGTAGGAAAGACAAGGATTTAGAATATCCATTGCTTTTGCTTTATGCTATGTCTCAAGAGAATAATGTGAAAATTATTTTAAGCTGGCAAGTTTCCTTTAATAGCAGAGTCACAGGCGAAAAATTCATGCGAAGATTTTCCGAAGACGTATATAGAGTTACTAAAAATCATGTTATCATTGGGAATTTAAGGGTTTGTAGGTTTAAAATTAACAAGTATGGTGTTGAAGGATGCCTTTAATTAATTATGTGGTTCTTTCTATATTATATTATTTACCCGCATTAGTTGCTAATGGCAGTGCTCCATTTGTTAAAAGAGGATCTCCTATAGATTTTAGAAAGAATTTTATCGACGGAAGAAGAATCTTTGGAGACGGTAAGTCGTTCGAGGGCTTAATTGTTGCGTTAACTTTTGGAACTACTGTTGGTATTGTTTTATCAAAATTTTTAGGTGAAGATTGGATTATAATTAGTTTTGTTGAATCTTTATTTGCAATGATTGGAGACATGGTCGGTGCTTTTATAAAGAGGAGATTAGGTCTAGAAAGAGGAGCAAGAGCTTTAGGCTTAGATCAGTTAGACTTTATTCTAGGTGCCACGTTAGCCTTACTTTTACTTAACGTGAGCCTAAATTTATATGAATTTTTAACCATAATAGTTATAGCATTTGTTCTTCATATATTTACTAATAATGTTGCATATCGATTAAAAATAAAAAGTGTCCCATGGTAATATATAACTATGCCGAAGCCTTCAAGATCAGATAAGCTCTATGGAGCAGTAAATAATGTCTATGTCCTAATTGTTTTAGTTGTGATTATGGTTATTGGAATATTAGGTGCAATAGCTTTTCCTTACTATATTTCTCCTATTACGTATTCTAATGGAGGTGCTCCGCAAGCAACCGGAGTGGCATTTTTAGCCACTATATTAATTGCTGGACTGCTTGTAGGAACTTATCTACTAGAAAACAAGAATTATGAGCTGGGCACTGCATTTCTTATCATTGTTTTTATAATTCTAATGGTATATGTATGGATTTCCTACGGATCCACAGCGATTAAATTTTTATTTAATATATGACAAGTAGAAGTGAGAATTATGGAACAGCTTAAAATCAAGCTTTCAACAGGTAGAGAGGTAATATTAGACGATGAAGCAATAAGGGCATTGAATGAGTATGTAAGAACACAACTGACATTAGAACAGCTTGCAAAAAGACTTGGCTTAAGTGGTTGGGAAGAAGCTTATGAATTAATTAAACAAGTCCCCGTTTCGGTTATGTGGAGTCCATTGCCAATATATAAGAAATTAAAAAGCTAAACTTTTCTATAACACTCTGGTCTAGACTCATATATCAACCCTTGTTTTCTCATATCTGAAATTAATTTTTCTACGCTCTGTTTATCTATGCCCAATCCTTCTGCCTCTTTAATTATATCTTTAACCTTAGCACACTCATTACTTCCAGATATAGTATCTATAATTTCAAGTATTCTAGTCATTTTTTCCCTAGCACTTTTAGGTTTCCCAGTCATGATTGTATCAATGTCTATTTTACCGGACTCAACATCTAAACCTACATTTTCAAGGAATATCCTCATAATATTTATTGCTCTTTCCGCATCTTCTCTAGTCACTTCACTTCTTAGAGCCATTCTTGCGTAGGCTTCAGAAAGCCTTATTAATGCCTCAAGCTGTCTTGGTGTTATTATTATCGGCGAATCTGGTGATTCCGAGCTCTTTCTTCTCATTTCAACGAAGAAATCCTGTAAAAGACTTTTTGCTTCATCAGTAAGTTTAGTGACAATGTTCTTTCTAGCATAGGCAATATATTTCTTTAACAGATCTATATCTATAATTTCGTTTTCTTTCCCTTTCCCAGCATGCACATCTAATATATGTGATGCCAATAATTCGTCTTCTGTACCTGGTTTATCTATAAGGATAAATATTAGATCAAACCTAGACAAGATCGTAGGCGGTAGATTAATATTTTCAGAAAGACCTCTTTCTGCTATATATCTTCCTAATTTCGGGTTTCCTGCTGCTATTACTGTTGCTCTTGCGTTAAGTTTAGCTACTATTCCAGCTTTAGCTATAGAAACAGTTTGTTGTTCCATTGCTTCATGAATAGCCACTCTATCTTCATCTCTCATTTTATCTATTTCGTCTATTACCGCTATTCCTCCATCAGCTAGCACAAGTGCTCCGGCTTCTAAGTAAAAATCACCAGAATTCTTATCCCTAGTTACTGTTGCAGTTAATCCAGCAGCCGTGGAACCCTTTCCAGTTGTATACACGGCTCTGGGAGCCACCCTCGCAGCAAATTGTAATATTTGAGACTTAGCGGTACCCGGATCTCCAATAATTAACACATGTATATCTCCTCTTATTTTTGTTCCATCGGGCATTGTTTTGGGTACTCCACCAAATAATGAGAGTGCAATAGCTTCCTTTATTTCCCAGTGTCCATAGATACTCGGTGCTATTGAGCTAATTATTTTTTCTCTAATCCATGGATCTCTAGATAATTCTCTTATTTTTTTCTCGTCGTCTTCGGAAATTTTTACTTCATCAAGAACTTTTTGAGAGATCTCTACGCTATTTACTTTTAAGTAAAAATCAAAAATGGATTTACTTCCTCTCCTTATTTGTGAATCTTTCTTAATTTCTAGCACTCCTACTACCTTTACTCTGTCCCCAGGTCTTGCAGAGTCAACTAAGTCGTCTTCGAATACTATTTCTAATTGTCTAGGAATTTGCCCTGGAGGGATTTCTTCTGGTCTTTCTTGGATTACAGCTTTTTGCCAGTCTACAAACTCTGACTTGTCTTCAATTAGTTTGAACTGTCCGGCTTTACCGCACACTGGGCAAGTAGAAGGTACTTCTAATATTTCATCAAATTCTTCGTCTGGTGGCCATACGAAATCCTGCATACAGTCTGGATTTAAATGTCTAAAGATAGCTTTGCTTAATCTCTGCTTCACTGGAGTTGATTTGACTAAAATTCCTTCAATACTAATTAGCTTGTTTGCATAGTTAGTTCTTATTTTTCTTAATTCTACTGTTCTTGGTACATTTGTAATTCTTATATGAATTTTTTTTATTTCTTCTTGGTAAGTAGGATCTTTCTCTATTATATACTCATATATTTTGTTCTCTAGTACTGATAAGGTTTCTTTAGGATTGTTTATAATCTGTGTTGCTAATTGTTCATTAAAGTTAAATAGATCGGCAAAGTTAATAACTAAACTCTTTTTTCTATATGCAATTATTTCATTTATTTGATTAATATATATATTTTTACCTTTATTATCTCTGAAAGAATTTATAAATTCTAGTAATAGATCCCCATAATCAGCTTGCTGTATTGCCAATGATATCACCTATGCTATGCTCAATTGTATATTTTATGTTTTTATAAACTAAAATCTCTTCTGCTGTTAGTTTGTCAATTATTTCTTGGTCAGTAATACCTAAGAACGCAAGTTGTATTATTTTTCTTACTCTTATTGATATTATCTCATTTATTAATTGTGACGCCTTTTTTAACTGTTCTAACGCTTCTAAATCTTTTTGCATTTTTAAATCTTTGATTAATGCGATTACTCTAAAATAGAAATCTCTAGGCAATCTAACTAAAGACGCTGGTGTATTAACGTTTTGCCTCTCTTGAAATAATATTCTACCCAGTTCTTCTAATGAGACCGAATCTAGTATCTTTACCTTATTTTGTTTCTGTAATTCTTCGGCTAGCCAGAATTGTAATTCATCTTCACTTCCTTTTGTTAGACTGATTTCTTCAAACCCATCATCGAAGGGCCCCCAATCATCTAAAATCATTATTTTTTTCCTATGAAGAAGACTGGCTCTAGATAAAGCCTTGAGTTGTATGCTAAGTATTGTCACAGATTAAAAATTAAATCAATTAAGGATAAAAGCATAAGTAGTAATTATGGAAGAGCCTAAACTATTGCTTACTGTAAGGAACAATAAGAATAACAGATGTATAATAGAAATTTTAAATAGATTATATTTGAAAGATCTTAATGCTAAAGCTGAGGAAGTAATAAGAAACGTTATTACTGTCTTTACTACATTAAGTCCTATAATAAGTTACGGATTGCTTATCTCTGCCCCTCCTTCATGCTTAGCAAAAATTTATCCAATAGATCTAGTTGTGCATTCCACTGACGAGAATCTGATAATAGAAAAAATAGTGAGTTATATTAGGGGACTCTCTCTTCGCATTTTCGAAACATTCTACGTAGATTGCTATAATAGGGGAATAGATTTGAATTGTAGACAAATAGAGATAGGAATAGGGTTAGGACTAAGAGGATATGCAAAAACAGACTTTAAAAATCCTGATAAAATAATAGTTGTTAATGTAGTTAAAAATTCTGCTTTTTTATCCATAATAAAAAGGGGTCAAGAGAAAGTTTCGGTCAACCCCCTCCGTTAAAATATATAGTATTACCAGTATATTTACGAGTAGGGTGAAAGTTTTGGATCACTTAAAGGATCTTGTTGAGGACGCTATCCAAGGTTCCACTGTATTTGAGAAAAATAATGTACTTAACCCAGATTATATTCCTCGTAATTTACCTCATAGAGAAAAACAAGTTAGAGAGTTAACGATAAATTTTAGGGACATATTAGTAAATCCGGGTAGTAGCTCTATTAGAACTGTGATTTCGGGAAAAACTGGTGCGGGAAAAACTGTTACAACTAAAAAATTCGGAGAACTATTCACTCAAGTAGGAAAGGAAAAAGGTATAAGAATTGTTTATTTGCACATAAACTGTCATAGGCAGAGAACACTTTACCTTATATTAATGGAAGTTGCAAGACAGTTGAATCTTCAAATACCCAATAGAGGTTTATCCTCTCAAGAAACGTTTAAATTGATATATGATTACTTAGAAAAAAGAAATATTCAATTAATAGTTACCCTTGACGAATTTGATTATTTCATAAGTACATCGCCTATCGAAGATATTTATTTTCTGGTAAGGATTTATGATGAACTCAATACACTAGTAAAAAGACTTCATTATATTTTCATCGTAAGAGAGATGTCGAGTTTATCTGGACTAGACAAAAGTATTAAAGACCATATTTTAAAGAGTATAATAGACTTTCCTCCGTATACTTCGTCTGAACTTTATGATATCTTAATGGATAGAATAGTTAATGAGAAAGCATTTAGAGAAGGTGCTGTAGAAGAAGAAGCAGTAAAATTTATTTCAGATATTTATGGTGCAGATAAAGGAGGAAGTGGCAATGCGAGACTGGCAATAGAAACATTAGAACTTGCTGGTAAGATTGCTGACTCAGAAGGTTCCCTATTAGTTACGACTGAGCATGCAAAAAAAGCCAATTCCCAAATTAACCCAGAATTAAGTATCATAATGGATACTTTAAAAGACCTAGATCTTCATCATTTGCTTGTTATAAAAGCTATAATGAATTTACACAAGAAGGAAGGATCGGATTTTTTCCCTATGGGAGTGGTCGAAGAACAATACAATTCAGTTGCTAATGAACTAGGGGAGGCACCAAGAAGACATACTCAACTATTTGAGTATATAAGGAGACTAAAGCTAATGGGCTTGCTTACTACTAGACAGAGTGGTAAGGGAATGAGAGGAAGAAGCACATTAATCTCTCTTTCAATACCATTATCAGTTGAATTAGACGATTTAATAACAAAAGAAATAAGGGATAGGCTATCACAGCAGAAGAATTACTAAAATCTTCAATTATAAGGATTCTTTATGTCCTGTTTAAGAATGGAGAGCTCACTGTAACTAGATTATCTAAAGAGTCAAAAGTAAGCTATCCAGCATTAATTAAAGATCTAGATATTCTGGAGAAAAAGAACATAATAGAAATTATAAAAGGAGAAAGAACCAAAATAGTAAGGTTAAACTATTCTAATCCTAAAGTGATAATATTAAAAAACTTGTTTGAGGAATTAGAAGATGTATGACTGAAACAAAAATCGTAGATATATCATCTAAAGATATTGTACTGAGAGAAGCTACAGCAGAAGGTTTTATAAAATTAAAGCGATCTACAATAGAAAAAATCAAAGGAAAAGAAATAGAGAAAGGAGATGTAATTAGCGTTGCAAAGACTGCGGGCATTTTAGCTGCTAAAAAGACATACGAACTTATACCTATGTGTCATCCTATACCGCTTGAGTTTGTAGATGTTGATATAAAGATTGAAGAAGACGGATTAAGAGTTACTACTATGGTGAAAGCTCACTATAAAACAGGCGTAGAAATGGAGGCACTTACTGCTGCCTCCGTAGCCCTTTTAACTATTTGGGACATGGTAAAAAAATATGAAAAAGATGAAAATGGCCAGTATCCTCACACTGAAATCTTAGGGGTAAAAGTATTAAATAAAATTAAGACTTACGACGATAATATCTAGTCCTTCTACTTTTTTCTACTTCCTTTTTCTCGTTTCCAGCTTCTTCCTCAATACTTTCCTTTCTTTGCTCTCCCTGGAAAAGTGATGCTAACATTGAAATTACTTCTTTCTCTCTGTCTGTAAGTTCTAATTCTTTATCTATTTTTTCATGATATTTCTTATAATACTGAACAAATAAAGGAATTACATCATTTAGTGTTTTATCTTTAGAAGCATGAATACTAAATCCTATTTTAGCTAATAGAGTATCTAGTGCATCTCTATTTTGTTTGGTTTTTGCTAACAATTGTATGTACTGGGGGAACTGATATTTCACCCATTTAGCCTTATATGTAGGTTTCTTCTTTTCAAAGGACGCAAAAGCTACTCCGGGTCCCATTAAATCAAATGTATAAGATAAAAGATCCCAACCAACAGTTTTAGCTCTATTTAAAAACACAGAAGCCCTCGATAAGGCGTCATATGCTCTCCATACATCTTCAATGTTATCATATTGGATAGGAATATTCTCATCGAACCATCTCATTAAAAGCTCATAATCGATCTGCGTGTCTGTAACAGCGTTCTTTGCTTGCCAATAGTATTTTGCCCAAAACACGCTTCTTAATGCTTCAAAAGGATCTAATTCTCTATCTTTTTTCCTTATCAGATTCTTGGCAATATCTAGTGTGACTCTACCATATCCTTCAGCAACTCCTTGAAGCATATTTATCGCATATCTTGCATCTCCTTCAGACTGTTCAATGATAAAATCTAATGCATCATCTTCACATTTTATTTTTTCTGAATCACATATCTTTTTTAAAATTCTTTTTAATGGATACTTAGTAAGTCTTTTAAGCTCTATCATTTTTACTACATTTCTAAGAGGCCTAAGAGAAGGATCCCATGGATCATTTGCAGTTAGAATGATTGGATACTTAGTTTTATCTATTAATTCTACAATTGCATCTATTGCTCCTGCGTCAGCCCTTGCATTTAGTCCGTCCACTTCATCTAAAAGTATTAACTTTCCTTTAATTCCAAAAAGAGTTCCACTTACAGACGCTTTTTCAGCCATATTTCTAATATCGTTAAGATTTCTAGAATCACTTGCATTCATTTCAAAGAGTTCCAATTTATAGTCTCTGGCTAAGGCTTCAGCTAAAGTAGTTTTGCCTATTCCAGGTGGTCCATAAAGTAATACAGCCTTATAATTTGGTTTGCCTTTCAACCAACTTTCTATCCATTCTACTAGTTCTTTTTTTGCCTCTTCTTCATTTTCTACTTCAGTAAGGCTCTTTGGCCTATATTTTAAAAACCACTGTAAAGGCAATTTACTTCCCTTTCAAGTATTTGTCTCCATAAACAGCTAGTTTTGCTAAAAGTGCACTTAACTGTATTTCATCATCTGCTCCTTCCATGATTCTAAATTCTACTTCTCCTACATAATCTACCAAAAGCACTTTTAGATCATCAGGTATATTTATGTCATTTCCAGTTATTTCTCTGTGAACTTGTTTTATTATGTCTTCTCCAGAAAGCCCATAATTAATGATTAAATCTCTTAGTTTCTCTCTAGCTTTAATAAAGTTCCCTTGGAGTGCAAGATTTATCATATCTCGTATCTCTTTAGGCTGTGCTAGACCAAGAACCTTATATACAGCTTCTACTGTAACTTTTCCGTAAACGGATGAAGCTTGGAGAATATTTATTGACTTTCTCATATCCCCTTGGGCTATATCGTAAATTGTCTCTAGCGCTTTTTGATCATATTCCACTTTTTCATTTTTAGATATATATGCTAATCTTGCTACTACATCTTCCTTCTTAAGGGGATAAAATCTAAATAAAGCCGTCCTTGATTGTATTGGTTCTATTATTTTGCTCAGATAATTACAAGCTAAAATGAATCTAGTAGTCTCTGTATACAGCTCCATTGTTCTTCTCAGAGCTTGTTGTGCATCGGCTGTCATGTTGTCTGCCTCGTCTAAGAGTACAACCTTAAATGGAGCATTTCCCCCTGCTACTGTTCTTGCAAACTCTTTAACTTTATTTCTTATTACGTCAATTCCTCTCTCATCACTCGCATTTAATTCAAGAAAGTATTGTCTAAAATTATCCCCATATAGATCATGAACTAGAGCTAATGCTGCCGTAGTTTTCCCAGTACCTGGTGGCCCAGCAAAAAGTAAATGTGGCATATTTTTTTCTTTTACAAATTTCTTAAGTCTCTCTACTATATCTCTCTGATTAACTATGTCGTCAAGAGTTCTTGGTCTATATTTTTCCGCCCAAAGAATTTCTTCTTCTGCAGACATATGAATTTACCCTTGATTATATCATTTCGAAAAAATAGATTAAAAGAGCTTTACTTCCTCTTATACTTTCCCATTATCACTCCTTTATCAATAATATGTCCTTCCATCGTTTCTTTTAACATATTAGCCGTTACCTTTGATTTCTCGGGTAATTCTGTATCTAGCGCGTAAACATAAAAATAATATCTATGTGGTGGATGAGTCCTAGGTGGGCAGGGTCCTCCATATCCTATTTCGTCAAAATCATTTAAACCTTGAATTCCATACTTTGTTTTTTCGGTCTTTTCAATATCCTCTGGTAGCTTGGTTGAGCGAATATTATAGATAACCCAGTGGATAAAAGTACCTCCAGGTGCATCAGGATCTTCAACTATCAGTGCATAAGTCTTAGCGTTCGAAACCAAATCCCATTCAATTTCTGGAGAAATATTCTCTCCATCACAAGTGTATTTTTGAGGAATAAATTCCCCGTTCTTAAATGCAGAAGACCTAATATTCATAATTATGAATTGGAAATTAGAAATAAAAATCTTTAGATTTTCTTTTCTGGGTAATACTCTTTCTCCTCATAACCGTTCTTTGTAATCTTAGTCACTATTACCCCAGTTCCCGTATAAGGATCTCTTTTTATTGACGAGAAAATTGCTCTTCTAGCCAATTCCGCGGCTTCATCAAGACTCATATCATGTCTATAACCATCTTCTATTACACCTATAGCTTCCACAGAACCAGAGCCGGTTGCTGTATATTCCTCTTCAGTTATGTCACCAACATAATCCAAGTTATAAAGCCTTGGCTGTTCATCCACCCCTCCTATTAAAATCTGGACCAAATACGGTAAATACTTTGAGAAGGAGAGAACATTTGCCAGATAAGTTGCTAATGCTTTTATTGTTATCGGCCTCATCCCTGTTATAAGGTTATAATGATATATGTTTTTCAGATTTTCATAAATAAACTGTAAATCGGCCACGCTGCCTGCTGTAGTTATTCCTATATTGGGAGCAATATATAGAACCTTTCTGACAAACTTGTTTGCTACAAATGAACCAGCACTAGCTCTTCTATCTGCAGCTAATACCACTCCATCTTTAACTTTAATTCCAACAGTTGTAGTACCTGTCTTGAGAATTCTCAATTTGTTCAAATCCATTAACTTATTTGGCTCCATTAACATAAATATAGGTAAACTACTTAATAAAACCAACAATTCCCATAATCTGCTCTGCCATATCTAGAACTACTCCATCTTTATATGGCTCTCCGCTTATCATTAGCCCTACTGGCATATCATTATACTTAGTTACTGGTAATGAAATAGAAGGGGCTCCAACGGTGTTAAAAATTTCAGTATTTGCAATTAAGGAGTCTCTGAATTTAAGTTCATTTCCTATTACTTCATTTATTTTTGGAGCTGTAATTTTTGTCGTCGGGGTAAGCAGTAAGTCAACCTTTTTGAACAACGAGATATATTCTTCAATCAATAATCTTCTTAATCTTAACGCATCCACATAATCAACTGCAGAGATCTGAAACCCAGATTCAAGTAATTTTCTAACATCTGGAAAATACTCGTCTTTATGTTTCTCAAAAAATTTTTTATGATAAGAAGAAGCCTCTGGAAGTGCAATATTTTTCCTTACCTCACCTGAGTACTTAATTAGAAGTTCGTCACTAATTTCAGTTATATCATAATAGGTTGACAACTTATTGATGATGGGTTTGAGTGCCTTTGACGTTTCATATTCTCCAAAGAGGAATAAACCTAACTTAGGTTTTCTTTTTACTTGTGCGACTAAAGGTATCTTATCATCTGCGACAGCTTCTATGGTTTTTCTTATTAAGTTAATATTCTTGGCAATAACGCCTATGGTATCGAAAGTCCAACTAAATGGTATTGCTCCATCTGTTGAGATCCAACCAGTGGTTGGCTTAAATCCTATAACACCACATAACGCTGAAGGAATTCTTATAGATCCTCCAGTATCGCTACCAATACCTACGTCAGCTAAATCTAAAGCCACAGCCACTGCTGACCCTCCGCTAGACCCTCCACTTATTCTTTCTGGATCTAAAGGGTTTTTTGCAGGTCCAATCAATGAGGAAGTATTTGTAGCGCCCATAGCAAACTCGTGAGTATTTGTTTTTCCGATTATTTCTCCTCCTTCAGCTAAAATTTTATCTACAATATATGCGTTTTTGTCTGGTATATAATCCTTCAAAATCCTAGAACCAGCTGTCGTTCTTATTCCTTTAGTCAAAAATATATCCTTAATGGCAAATTTTAATCCGTGAAGCTTTCCTTTATTCCTAACATTTATTTTACTTATTGTTATGAATATATTGAACTTTGAATTTAATTCTTCTAATGACATTTTCATTCACACAGAACAAAGGTTCATCTAATCTTTCTAAGATGTAATCTTCCAAGTTCATCTAGCACAACCTTAATAAAATTTTCTAACTCCTCCTTATTAATCCCTCTCTCTTCCACTATAGAATATACAATCTCTTCAACCTTTGCGTAATTCTTATATTGCTCATTAAGTCTTCTCCAAGGGATTCCCTTTAACGCATTAGAAAGTTTTTCATTAAAAGGTATTTTCTTTAAGAGCATTAAGCACGAAATAATTGGATAGCCAATATAATTTCTATAGGTAGTGCCATTATCATTACTACTTACTAAATTTTCTTTTATTGTTACTTTATAAACTCTATCTCCTTCTGATGAGGTAACCTCGCATTCATTATCATTTAGGACTTTTACCCTCTTATCTGCTATAGCGCCCAAAGCTTCTAAGACCTTTATTCTGGGAGGATTTTTTAAGTACACAACATACTATCCGCGTAGAAACTAATAAATTAATAAAAAATTTATACTGTATAAACAGTATGAACACCAAATGAAAGCAATAGTGGTTCCAGGTCCTAAGCAGGGATATAAATTACAAGAAGTTCCAGACCCTAAACCAGGGAAAGATGAAGTTGTGATTAGAGTAGATAGGGCTGCTTTGTGCTATAGAGACTTGCTACAGCTACAAGGGTTCTATCCAAGGATGAAATACCCTGTTATATTAGGTCATGAAGTAGTAGGAACAATTGAAGAAGTAGGAGAGAATGTCAAAGGGTTCGAAGTAGGCGATAAAGTAATATCTTTGTTATATGCCCCAGACGGAACATGTGAATATTGCAGGATTGGTGAAGAAGCGTATTGCCATAACAGACTTGGATACTCAGAGGAGTTAGATGGGTTTTTTGCAGAAAAAGCTAGAATTAAAGTCACTAGTCTTGTAAAAGTTCCAAAAGGCACTCCAGATGAAGGAGCAGTTCTAGTTCCATGTGTAACTGGGATGATCTATAGAGGGATAAAGAGGGCTGGGGGCATAAGACAAGGTGAAATAGTCTTAGTAACTGGTGCTAGTGGTGGTGTCGGGATTCATGCTCTTCAAGTAGCAAAGGCTTTAGGTGCTAAAGTAATTGGTGTAACTACTTCAGAAGAGAAAGCTAAAGTGATTAAACAGTATGCTGATTACGTTATAGTTGGAACTAAGTTTTCAGAAGAAGCTAAGAAAATTGGAGATGTAGGTATGGTAATTGATACAGTAGGTACTCCAACATTTGATGAAAGTCTTAAATCTTTGTGGATGGGAGGAAGAATTGTACAAATAGGTAACGTAGATCCTACTCAAATTTACAATCTGAAACTAGGGTACGTAATCTTGAAAGATATTAAGATAGTTGGTCATGCATCTGCTACAAAGAAAGATGCTGAGGAGACGTTAAAACTTACACAAGAAGGAAAAATAAAACCTGTAATAGCAGGAACAGTAAGCTTAGAAGAAATAGATCTCGGTTATCAGATGATAAAAGATAAGAATAAAATAGGCAAGGTATTGCTAAAACCATAAAATATACTTTTTATATCGAATAATTGTGAAGTTAAAATTTTCATCTCTTGAAATAAAAAGCGATTTACTTCCTCATGATAGAAATGAGATAGATCAATTTAAGGAATTATCATTTTACATTTATGAAAGTATGAAAGACGCAGATTATATAGAACTGGAAATAGATGATAACATAATTAATTTATTATCTTTTTTAACAACCAAATTGATAGAAGGTATTTCAGATAACATATACGCTAATATTTTTGAAAATAAAGGAGCTAAATACCTCTCTGGAGATATTTCCTTAGTAGTTAGTGAAGCATTAACTTATGCCACATTAAATTCTGTATATAAAGTGAGTCTTACAAATATAATTCCTTTTAGAAGCGTAAAATACCTTGGAACAATCGTAGATGCAATGATAGATATAGGTAAAGAAGAAGAATTAAGAAGAATTTTAGGAGCTAGAGGGGGATTTCTCTTTATCAATATTAGAGCATCTATGACACCACGTAGTTACTATATTGTAGATAAGTTAGCTAAAAGTTTGATGAACTTAGAGATGGTGCGATATCCAAACGATTATGGATTAATATCTGTTATAGTAAAGGATAATGAAGCAATAAAAGAGAATTTCATATTTATAAAATAGTGGTTATCATGACAGACTGCGAAAAAATTTCATTAGCCCTTTTATATGCATGGATAGGAGATTCAAAAGAAGCTCAAAAAATATCTAAGGAATGCGTTGAAAATCTAAGAGATTCAATATTTGAGATAAGAGAGAAGATAAAAGAGATTAAAAGTAAAGTGGATGAAGACTATTTGTTACCTAAAGCTCTTAGGGAAGAAGGAATAGAAAGTGCTGACTTAGTTAAATTAGCACTTTATGAGCTTTCAAGAAGATTATATAATTTTTCTGGAATTTCAAAAGTAGAGCAATATAATGGGATAAAGTACACTGTTATTAAGTCCGGTAATAAGTCAGTAATCAAAGGGTTCTGTGAGACATGCAAAGGGTATAAAATAAGAGAATTAGACAATGGGTTTCTGACCATGATAGAAGGAATAGTCTATGGAGAAGTACTAGGTAATATAGTTAAGGAAGATTTGACAAAAGTGTTAGAAGAATTAAAATAAGAGTGCGGGGGGTGGGACTTGAACCCACGCAGGCCTTCACCAGCGGAGCCTCAGTCCGCCCCCTTTGACCTTGCTCGGGCACCCCCGCACAACACTTATATTAAAATAAACAGTTAAAAAACGTTTTCTTTAGTCAAAGATTAAGTATACGGAGCAAGTTTTATTAAGCATTAGAGCATAGATTTATATCGATTAGGGATGAGTCTTTGACAAATATCAGATAAATAAGCAAGAACTAAAAGTTTTAGTTAGAGAATTAAAGAGATGGTCCGCCCCTGCAACTGTTCTCTTATCTCTATATATACCACCTGGTAGACCGATACCAGATGTATTGGCGCTTTTAAGGCAAGAGTACTCTATAGCTCAAAATATTAAATTAAAGAGAACAAGGGATGCGGTATCTTCAGCAATACAGTCAGCAATAGATAGATTGTCACAAATTCCTAAAGTTCCCGAGAACGGTCTAGTTATATTTTGTGGAGAAAATATGGACACTGGAGAGTCAAAGTGCTTTATGTTCTCTCCACCGGAAAAAGTTACAGTATTCTTCTATCGAACAGACAAGTTTTTCCATGTGGAATTTCTTGAAGATATGATAGAGGAATCTGATGTATTTGGGTTAATTATAGTTGAAAGAGATTATGCAACTATTGGAGTTCTAAAAGGAACTAGGGTAGAAGTTTTAGACGAATTTGAAGGTTTCGTACCGGGGAAGCATATGATGGGGGGACAGTCACAGAGACGTATTGATAGAATCATTGAGGAAATGTATGCGAATTTCTTAAAGGAAGTTGGAGAAAAGGCTAATGCGTATCTATTGCCTTACGTAGAAAATGGCAAACTTAAAGGCATATTAATAGGTGGTCCTGGTTATGCTAAAAAAGATTTCTATGATGGAGATTATTTAGATTATAGACTTAAAAAATTAGTATTACAACCTTTATTTGATATACCAGATCAAGGTGATACTGGTCTTAAAGAATTAGTAATGAAGGCTCAAGATATTTTAAAAAACCAAAAGTATGTCCAAGTCCAAAATCTGCTAGAAGAACTAAAATTCCACATAGCTAAGGATGACGGATTAGTCATTTATGGTATTGAAGAAATTAGGAAGGCGTTGCGTATGGGCGCAGTAGATTCTTTGATTGTTTATGAAGAGCCTAATAGTGAACTAGAAAAATTAGCCCAAGAGGCAGAAAACTATGGAACTAAAGTGTATGTAGTTGGTGACGAACTTCCAGATGCAGAGTGGGTTAAAAAAACGTTCGGTGGCGCAATAGGAAAATTAAGATATAAAATATACTAAATAAGTTTTCTTCTTTTCATTTCAGCTACTATTTTTTCTAATGGAATTGGAGGTTCTGCATTATAACTTTCAACAAATTTTTTCTTTAGTAACACAAGGTTATTTATTATTTTGTTATCCTCAGCTACTATTTTTCTTATCAAGTTTATTTCGTCTTCCCAATAATTCCAAGGATACATGAACCACGTCCAATCTTCAATAACAAGGGCATAATAATCGGGTTCAATTTTTGCACTTTGCCTTATTATTTGCATCGTTGCAGATTTTATTTCAGAGGGATTAAAATTTTCCTTTATATATTTTTTAGCCAAATCTACGCTATCACCAGTATCAGTAATGTCATCAACTACTAAGACTTTTTTTCCCTCTAGGTTTAGTGTAAAAGGATATTTTACTTTAGCTTGTGGAGTATGTGACGCAGTTTCTACCCAATGTTCAATTTTTATAGATAACATGTCAAGTACCCCTAATACGTCAGCTACTATTCTAGCTGGTACTAAACCACCCCTAGCTATGGCAATAATAATATCTGGGTTGTAACCACTTTCTTTTACTTTTTCGGCTAAATTAGTAGACCACTCTGCTACTTCCTCCCATTTTACCACTCTTACCGGGATCTTAGGCAATTTAAATTCCCAAAAGCTCTTGAAATTAAACTTAATCAATTTTTTGGTTTATACTTTTTTATACCAATTCGTTAACAAAAATATGATGATTGAACCAAAAGAGAGAGTGAACATTGGCATAATAGGAGGTTCTGGTCTTTATGACCCTCAGATTTTAACAAATGTGAAGGAAATAAAACTGTATACGCCCTATGGAGAGCCAAGTGATAATATAATTATTGGTGAATTAGAAGGAAAGAAGGTAGCATTTTTACCTAGACATGGTAGAGGACATAGAATTCCTCCCCATAAAATTAATTATAGAGCCAACATATGGGCGTTAAAGAGTTTAGGAGTAAAATGGCTAATCGCTGTTTCGGCTGTAGGTAGCTTACGTTTAGACTATAAGCCGGGAGACTTCGTTATTCCAAATCAATTCATAGATATGACTAAAGGAAGAACATACACATTCTTTGATGGACCTACAGTAGCTCATATTTCCATGGCTGATCCTTTCTGTGAGCATCTGAGAAGTATTATTACAAAGGCATCTAAAGATCTAGGCATACTTACTCATGAACAAGGGACTTATATTTGTATTGAAGGTCCTAGGTTTTCGACTAGGGCAGAAAGTAAGGTTTGGAAAGAGGTATTTAAAGCAGATATAATTGGGATGACGCTCGTTCCAGAGGTGAATTTAGCTTGCGAGGCAGAGATGTGTTACAGTGTTATCGGAATGATAACAGATTATGATGTTTTCGCTGATGTACCAGTAACAGCTGATGAAGTTACAAAAGTTATGGCAGAGAACACTGCTAAGGTTAAAAAGTTACTATATGAAGTGATTAAAAGACTGCCAGAAAAACCAGATGAGAGGTTGTGTTCTTGTTGCCAAGCCCTAAAGACAGCTTTAGTTTAAGTAGATATCTTAAATTTTATGATATTCCAATTAATTTTTCCGAGAATATTTCTTTGCTTTATGATGAGGATACCGAGCTTGAAGCATTTACATTAGAACGTTCTCTAATTGCACTAAAAGGTTCTTTCGTAAAATCTATAAATATTTATGAATTTTCATTACTAGAAAACGCTTACTCTGTAAATTTCAAAGATGTGGTGATATTTGTTAATGACGAGAATAAATCTAGAATAATACTAGATAATTTATGGGCACTAGAAAATCAAGGTTATTTAATCACTTGTAATAATAAGATTAAGAGTAAAGGGCAAATTAGGGTTTTTTCTTTTCCGTCTGATGAACTTTGTAATGTTAATCTTTCTTTATCAATAATTAAGAAAGTTTCCAATTTAGTAAATAATGAAAGGAGCAAAGATTTAATAAAAGAATTAAATAATTTAAATAATTTAGATCAATGGCTTATATCAAAAATACGAGAAATAGATTTTCAAAGCGAATTTTTCTTATCACCTGTCTACTACCCAGCAATCACGATAATGAGCAAAATACTTAATAGAAACGTGAAGAGATTTTATGAATTACCATCTAGCAGCAATATTACTTTTATAACAACTGGGGCTGATGCATTGATTATAAGAAAGAAAGAATTCGAACTTAGAAGTTCTGGCAAAAACGTAAAAGAAGTCTTATTGGATATAGATCCTCTTTTAGCGCCAATTTATTTAACTCTTATGACATATTTATTTAAACAATTAAATGGAGGATTATAAAGTGGACTTAATTTCTTATTGGAAAAAGAGTAAAGAAATAATTGACAAGCTTATCGAAGATTATCTTGCCGATATAAAAGAATGGGATTTACTTGAAATAAGCAAATATATTCTTAAGGATGGAAAAAGATTTAGAGGTACACTCACTTTTCTGTTTACTGAAGCACTTAATGGCGATATTAAAAATGCGTACAAAGCAGCATTGGCTGGTGAAATCCTCCACTCTGCTTCCTTAGCCTTAGATGACATAGTAGATTATGATATAGTAAGAAGAGGGGACAAAGCTGCTTGGGCAATCTATACAAATAGAAAAGTCATATTTATTACAAATTATTTGATTCCTTCAGCACTAAGAATAATATCTACTTATGGTCAAAAAGCCTTAAACTTAAGTATAGAATTATGGAGGGATACTGCAGTAGGTGCCTTAAAAGACATATTCGGTAGCCCTAGCGAATATCTTTTAACAATAGAGCTAAAGACTGCTAGCTTGTTTAAGCTTTCAACTATGTTAGCATCTTTCTCAGCTAGAAGAGAGGATCTAGTAGACGCTTCTTTAAATGCAGGAAAATATCTGGGTATAGCATATCAGTTAATTGATGATTATATAGATTGTGTAAAATTTGATAAAGGAGAGCTTAAAGAACTTACTGGCAGTGCTAAACAGTTATATGATCTCAAAAGGGATTCCTATAAGGAGTTTGTTAAAAAAGAATATGAAAGTGCTGTAAATAATTACTTAGATTCAATTAGAAAAATGGAAATAAGTCAAGACTATGCAGAGGAAATAATTTCTCTGCCGACTTTCTTAACTATGGGGCTATTGAACGAGGCCGGGATAGATAAATTATAAAAAGTCTTCGCTTCAGAGTTGAAATTGGTGAATTATTATTAAATTAGCAGTCATTCATGAATCTCAAAAAATTACAGAACCATCGAAGCAACTGCTGTTAGAGATAAAGAATTCTGGTAATACTGCTGTTTATATTAGAATATCTAAGTTAAATCCAGTAATAACTTCAGAGGGTTTAGAATTCAACTATGGAGGGAAAAAGATAGACTTTGACGGGGCCTTAGTAAGAAACATAGGTTTTATATCATCAACTGAACAACTTATGAAGAGAATTGATACTTTAAAAGGACTTGAAAGTAGTGGAGTTACCCTAGTCAACTCTTCAGATTCAATGCTTACTGCTAGAGATAAATTTAACAGTTTAATGAAACTAAAACTAGCTAATATACCAGTTCCAGAGACTACAATAATGGAAGACCCATTTGAGGTTATGAGACTTGTAAATGAATGGAAGGATGTTGTAATAAAGCCGGTCATAGGTAGTTTAGGATTAGGATCAGTAAGAGTATCTGACCCAGATATAGCCTTTAGAGTTTCTAAAGCTATACTATCAGTTAATCAACCAGTTTATGTGCAAAAATATGTTAATAAGCCAGAAAGGGACATTAGAGTGATAGTTGTTGGTAATCAGATTTTAGGTAGCGTATATAGAATTAACAAGTCATCCTGGAAAACAAACGTAGCTCAAGGTTCTCTTACTCAAGTTCTTGTACCTGATCAAGATTTAGAAGAGATCTCTATTAAAACAGTAAAGACTCTGAAATTAGATTATGCTGGGATAGATATAGTAGAAGACGTTGACGGGAGTTACAAGGTGATTGAAGTAAATGCTTCTCCTTTGTGGAAAGGTTTTTATGAAGCTACTCATATAAATCCTGCAAAATATATAGTCGAGCATTTAATAAGAAAAATTAAGAAATGAGGAATAACAAACCGCCTGAGACATGATGAAGAGCTTTCGCCCTGATCATGAAAAATCCACAACTTTAATTTCTTTTACTGTTCTTAAAACAAACATTGTATAGGTAGAAGTAACTCCTTCCATATTCCCTATTTTATCTAAAACTACCGCTAACTCTTCTCTGCTTTTTACTCTAACCTTCAATAGCGCATAATATTCTCCGGTAACGTCAAATATCTCATAAACTTCCTTGTATTCGGAAATAGTCTTTAGTATACTCTCATATTTTTTTGGGTCAGCTTTTATTAAAACAAAAGCCATTACGTTGTATCCTATTTTTTCAGGGTCAACATCTACATAAAACCCTTTAATCACACCATTTTCTTTAAGTCTTTTTATTCTTATGTGAATTGTAGACTCGCTTAAGTTTAACATTTTAGCAATTTTAGAGAAAGGTGTTCGTGCATCTTCTTCTAGTATTCTCAATATCTGCTTATCTATGTCATCTAAATAATATGTCATATAATCATCCTCCCAAACAATTTTATTGCATCAAATAAATCAAAATCTCCAATTGCTATTTTTAAAACTAAGTTAGGGTCACTTTTAGTCATTATTCTTGACAATCCTTTTAGACTCATAATACCTTTTTTAACTCCATGAACAACTTTAGCTTGGTATTGAATAGTTGAATAAAGTTTGCTCTTCTTGAATTCTCTCTCAAAATTTTTCTCATTAATTAAAGTATCAGCAAAGATTTTAGCTGATAAAATTGATGGTCTTATACCTTCTCCAGTTAGAGGATAAACAATTCCTAAAGCTTCTCCAATATATTTTCCATTCATTCTATCCTCAAGTACTCCATAATCAGCAACTCTAGCTCCATGAAAGTTTAGGATTTTTCCCTTCAAGATTTTTTTCACTCTCTCTTTTAGGAACGATATGTCCGCCCATCCACCAATTCCTATTTTACTTCCTTTTTCATCTGGGAAAACCCATGCATATCCTAGCAAGTCGCTATAAAAATAAAATTCCACGACCTCTTTATCAATCTGATAATCTGTAATATATTGTATTGCTGGAATTGTACTATCCTTAGGTAAAGAGTAATGACCATTAGCAAAAATTACCTTATCAGCTTCTACCTTTTCTCCGTTCTGAGTGAAGTATTCTCCATTTTTCTCAATTACTTTTGTATTAAATTTAACATATACTTTATCTGCAATATCCCTTAAGAAAACTGGTTTATTTATAACATATCCTAGTTTCCTATCTGTTCGTATATCATGAATCAATTTATCATCAAGATAAATTCGGAAACCCTTTATCTCACTTATTATAGCTTCTTTTGATAATGGAACTATTCCTTCAATTCCGCTGATTAATCCCCATGCACAAGGCTTTAAACCTACATCAGACAAACCTTCATAAACCGTGACATTATATTTAGTTCCTTTTAAAATCCACGCTAATGATAGTCCAGCAGGACCGGCGCCAACAACTCCCAGTTCCATGAATTTGTCACTTCCTAAGATAAAGTAGTATTAGTATTCCTACCAATATAGTACCAGAATATAATACTATCAATTGATAAAAGTTTCCAATAAATCTCCCTATTATTGCTCCTATTATAACTATTAGCAAAAACGCAACGTATCCGTTTCCAAAACTTAAGAAATCCTTAGCTACTATTTTTGCAACTAATGGTTTAATTGATATTATGAATTGGAATATGAAAGGAATTATGTAAACTAATCCTACTAGCGCAAAATCCTTAGGTTTTACCGGTAAAGCAAAAAATATTGCTAGAGTAACCCCTAAAGCAAATACACCAGAGAAATATAATCCAACAATTCTATTCCTTAAGTCAGTCCATGTTTTATAGTTATAGAGAATGTAAATTAACATAACAAAATCTATTGTTGATAGAACTACAAATGCTGGAAAATTGAAAAGGTATGCTGGGATTATAGGTAAGGCTATAAATAGTATTGATAACAGTACGAGCGTCGAATTATTCAACTTAGCTCATTATTATACGTTTCACCCCAGATATAAAATTCTAATGCTAACTGTTGTAACAAAAAAATAATATAGTATCTTAACGTAATAACTAAAGGAGAAGAGTATTGAAGATACTAGTTATGGGCAACATTAGGTTTCCAGAGCCTCATGTAGAAAGTACATTGTCAACTATAATAAAAAAAGAAGAACCAGAAACTATAGTACTGGACGGTGATATAACTCAATGCTATTGGGATTATGAATGTCCTAGAGTAATAGATGTTCTTTACGTAATCAGAAGTTTAGCGCCCTGGGCTCAAATAGTATATATTCAAGGCGATATGGACCCTCATGCAATAAAATGCATTATGGCAGAGCCTAGATATAGAGAAGAGATAATAGCTACAACTACTTATATAGCAGAAGTATCTTCAACTAAATACTTCATTCTTCATGGTCATCAAGGTGATGTAGATCAATTAAGAAGAAGTACTTCTGCAGGACCATGGGATTGGATAGTTATTGCGCAGAATAAAAGGTTGGAAGTAGATAAATTAGCAAGAGTTATTTATATAGGTGGAATAACTAGGGAGTTTCCCCCAGAAGCACGAGGTTATTTGGTTATAACAGATTCTAATCATTACATTAGACAGATTAGGAGCTAACACCTAAAAGGGCACTTCTAACCATTTCATATATTTTAATATCATAAAATTGTTCAACAACTTCCTCTTTATTCTCCCCCTTTTCCCAAACTTTGTAGGAATTTATAAGTACTTTATTATTTTCTCCTTTAGAAAATACTATCTCTTTTTCTCCCTTCATGTTTCTGATGAGTTTTACAACTGAAAGTAATTCTTTATCTATTTTATTGTAAAAGACTTGTACTATCACATAATATAACTTTGCTCGGAAAAGTTATATTGTATTGGAAGTCATACTCAGTATTTTCCTTTCCAAGCGAAAATCACTAATACTAACTATTTCTACATAATGATAATGCCTTACAAAAATGTTCTTACGATAGTTTCTGCAAATTCTGATAATTTAGAAAACTATTTTAGAAAAATATTTAACGATATTAGAAGTAGCGGAAGTAAAAAAACAAGTATAAATGTGTTTACTGATTTAAACTATTCTAATTTAGTTACTATAGTGAGAGAAGCTTTATTAGAAAACATAGATATAGGTTATGAACTGTATTTATGGAGAAAAGATGAGGTTAAGAATTTTTTTGATTATATAGGAAAGACAGAGCTTGATGGACTTCTAATATATTGTGATGACGAAAATAGAGTTTTTATTTCAAAAATAATAGATAATTTACCAAATAATATAAAGAGTAACTTAATAAAAGATTATTGCAGACGGAATAGTTAGTTAAATGCTACGATAGTTTTTTAATTTTTGATGAGGAATAGAAAGAGCGATAAAATTTGAAGGAATTAAAATATGATGTACTCATTGTAGGAGGAGGTTTTGCTGGCGCTACGACTGCTTTCAATCTTGCTGGAAAAGGTTTGAAAGTTTTATTAATTGATAGCAAACCTTGGAACAGAATTGGAGATAAACCTTGTGGAGATGCAGTAAGCAAAGCTCATTTTGATAGACTTGGGATGCCTTATCCGCAAGGTCAAGAATTAGAGAATAAGATAAGTGGAATAAAGCTTTACAGTCCAGATATGAAAACGGTATGGACGGTAAACGGAGAAGGTTTTGAGCTAAATGCCCCACTATATAATCAAAGAATCTTGAAAGAGGCACAAAATAAAGGAGTTGAAATCTGGGATCAATCAACCGCAATGAAACCCTTATTTGTAGATGGATATGTAAAAGGAGCTGTTATATTCAATAGAAGAACCAATGAGGAAATAACAGTTTATTCAAATATCCTTGTCGATGCAACAGGTTATTCAAAAAGCGTTAGGAGTAAATTACCACAAGAATTACCTATAGCTGAAGATCTTGATGAAAAGGACGCTGATATAGCATATAGAGAAGTGTTGCTAACTAAGGATGATATTGAGGACTCAGAGTATTTAAAAATCTTCGTAACTCAACAAGCTTCTCCAGGCGGATATTGGTGGTATTTCCCTAAAGGTAAAAACAAGGTAAATGTAGGATTAGGTATACAAGGCGGAATGGGATATCCGCCAGTGCAGACATTCTATCAGAAATATCTAGATTATTATGCGCCA
This sequence comes from Sulfurisphaera sp., assembly GCF_059755235.1. Classification (NCBI taxonomy): domain Archaea; kingdom Thermoproteati; phylum Thermoproteota; class Thermoprotei; order Sulfolobales; family Sulfolobaceae; genus Sulfurisphaera; species Sulfurisphaera sp. The sequence continues at coordinate 105,012 of NZ_DBPRYF010000048.1, read as the reverse complement.
GATATTGATAAGACAAAACTGTTGATTAAAGGAGGAGCACTAGTCCCAACAAGAAGGCCATTATATACCATGACATGGAACGGTATAATTGCTGTCGGTGACTCAGCTTACACTGTTAACCCTGTTCATGGTGGAGGAAAAGGTTCTGCAATGATTTCTGGTTATTGTGCAGCCAAAACAATACTCAATGCTTTTGAGAACGGCGATTACTCTGCGCAAGGTTTATGGGATATGAACATTTGCTATATTAATGAGTATGGAGCCAAGCAAGCGAGTTTAGATATATTTAGAAGATTTTTACAAAAGCTCAGTGATGATGATATAAATTATGGTATGAACAAGAAAGTTATAAAAGAGGAAGACCTGCTAGAGGCTAGCGAGAAAGGAGATCTTCATTTATCAGCTGCAGAAAAAGCAATGAGGGTAATTGCTGGACTAGGAAGACCATCTTTACTTATGAAACTAAAAACTGTAGCTGAATATATGAAAGAAATTAAACAACTCTATCTAAATTATCCTAGATCCCCGTCAGCTCTTCATATGTGGAGAAAGCAAGTTGATGATCTAATATCAGAATTCAATGTGGATATTAGTAGATAATAAGACAAAAAGTATTGTAAGAATAAAAGGTGTAAGTAAAGGAATCCAAAAAGTTTTCATTGCATATCCTCCTACTTCTTCTAATGCTTTAACCATTAAAGATATAAATGAACCTAGAACTTTAACACCCTTTATGTCATCCTTTTTAAAGTACACTTCACTTTCATGTGCTTTTTCTTTTGCTTCTTTAAGTAGTTCGTATGCTTTTTCGACAAGAGCATCACATGGCTGAGCTGGTGTGTATAAGTCTCCAGCTATTGTACCCGTACAGCTATGGTCGTCCGGAGTAACTAATAAAGGGTAATTTACAAGAGTTCTTAGTTTTTCTCTTATTTTTTTAGTTAATTCTGGGTCAGAGTTATTGGAATAGATGTATACAATTCCAATATCGTTTTCCCCATCAGATATATATGTTACTCTTAGTTTATTATTGCATAGTCCTTCGCAATTATTTATAATGTCTTCGGCGTAACCTACTATGAATGGTCTCTCACTTCCTTTCTTATTTTTAGCTTTCTCGATTCCATTTGTTATACATGAATAAGAATTCAGTGGAAGGTCTTTAGTAAGATATTCATTATGGCAATCAACAATGTAATTTTCCGTTTTTACAGTAAAATCCCACAATCTTAATGGTAGATCATCGATCCCATAGTTAGGTCTTTCTAGGAACGTTAATGTTTTTGAGCCAAAATCTAGTGTAATTCCTCTGAATTCTCCGCAACTCCATTCCTTTATTCCATAAAAATTCAATTTTAGCCAATCATTGGTGGTCCTTTCCTCTTCTGCAATTCTTTTTGCGATGTTCATTGATTGTGAAGAGGTTGCTATATCAATTTCATGGCTTCCAGGTCCATGAAAGATAATATTGTGATTGTTTTCGTTTTCTAGCTGATATATAAATTTGCTACTACCTATTTCGCCAGAAATCCCGTAATGTATTTTAGGAATTACAAAGAACACATCATTTACTTTAAACAACCCTATATGAACAGTAGTTTTGAACGAAATACTTTCGAGGAATCTTTCCAGCGACGCGTTATCTTTTTTTATTATATTACTAAGGAAAGGTCTGATCAATTGCATAGACTTTATTCCAGTAATTTTTTCTCCTTTTTTGTTTACAGTATGAATATAATAATAAAAGATGAAAGCTACTAGAAAAGAGTAAATAACTATATATGTGTTAAAGAAAAATATAGTAGATATAATATTTGAGATAAAGACTATAAATGCAGACCTACTTTCGCTATACTTAGGAAGTAACGTGTAACCTATAAGTGGAGAAAAGAAAGTCAGGGAATAATAATAGTAGCTAGTAATAAGAGGTGAAAGAAGATAAAATATTCCAGTAATGTCTGCAAAAAAGAAAACAAGTTTTTTATCGTTTATAAATATTGCTGTAAGTAGTGCAATATAAATTGCAAAAGAGTATATGTATACAAGTCCAAGTTCTAAACTCCTTAAGACTATAATTACTGATTCGAATGCGGCAAGACCAGAAAGGATCTTTAAATCTGGTAAGCTTTTTAATTTAGAGTAGTACTTTCTCGTAATAGCCTCAGAATTCACGCATAAAATAGAGTTGTTGGGGGTTTAAATGTTATTGACTAATGAAATGTTAAACGCTAATAAAGTGATTCGTTACAAGAAAGAGGATTGTGAAATCTATGTAGTTGAAAAAGATGGGAAGTCTTTTCTTATAGGTATATACAACGGGGAATATTCCACCTATGCAAAAGTAACAATAACTTTTGCAGGAAACTGGAATTGTGAGACTATCTTGTATAATCCATTTGGTTACTTTGTATTTTCTACAGATGAGAAAGACTTGATTGAAAAAATAAAACAGAAGATGGAAGAGTTGATTAGGAATGTTCTTGGATGAGTATGATTTAATAATAAGTGATGTTGATGGAGTTTTAGTTAGAGAAGGAGAGCCAATTTGGAATAATTTATTTGCGATGAAAAAGATGATAGAAAATGGAAAGAAAGTCATACTTATAACTAACAATTCTGGTTTTAGTAGGATATTATTATCTAGACAATTAAACTATTTGGGATTAAAAATAGATCCAAACAATATAATAACCAGCGGTACAGCTGCAGCTATTTACCTTAGAGAAAAAACAACTGTGAGATCTGTTTATGTTGTGGGAGAAGAAGGACTGATAGAGGAACTTAAGAATTATAATTTTAGGATCTTGAATTCAAACGAAATAGAGGAGGAGACACCAGATGCAGTAGTTATTGGTTTAGATAGATTAAGCACATACGAAAAACTCTCTAATGCTATGCGATGTATCTATCATGGTTCTAAATTTATAGTCACGAATATGGATAGACTTTGGCCGTCAAAGGATGGTCTAAAACTTGGCGCTGGCTCATTAGCTGCTTCAATAATTTACGCTTTACAAAGAGAACCAGATTTTATAGCTGGTAAACCTAATACGTGGATTATAGAAATCGCACTAAAACTGACTAATACTAAGAGCCTTGATAAGGCAGTAATAATCGGCGATCAGTTAGAGACCGATATAAAAATGGGTTTGAATGCGGGAATAGATACGATATTAGTCCTTACTGGCATCTCAACATTAAAAGACATAGAAAAATCAAAAATTAAGCCCAAATATGTTGTTAATTCATTAAACGAAATTGTGAAATAAAGGTTTTTTAATCAATAACTGAAGATATGTTTGTGGAGAAAGTTTCTTATGATGCGGTTGTAGTAGGGGCTGGATTAGCGGGACTAATGGCTGCACATCAAATAGCATCTGCTGGGTATAATGTTGCTGTAATTTCAAAGGTTTTTCCTACAAGATCTCACTCATCAGCCGCCGAAGGAGGGATAGCTGCGTATATCCAAGATAACTCAGATCCAAACGACAACCCAGACTATATGGCATATGATACAATAAAAGGAGGAGACTACTTAGTAGATCAAGATGCGGCAGAACTCCTTGCATACAAATCAGGTGAAATAGTAAAACTTCTGGAAAGATGGGGAACATTATTTAATAGGCAACCCGACGGGAGAGTTGCAGTAAGATATTTTGGAGGACAGACATATCCAAGAACAAGATTTGTTGGAGACAAAACTGGAATGGCACTGCTACATACAGTTTATGAGAAAACATCCGGATTAGGTACTGTAGATTTCTATTTTGAGTGGTTTGCATGGGAACTTGTAAAGGACGATAAAAAAGTCAGAGGAGTTGTTGCTTTTGATATGAGGAATATGTTACCAGTATTCTTCAAAGCAAAAGCTGTAGTTATAGCAGCAGGAGGTATGGGGATGTTATATAGGCATTCAACTAACAGTTACATTAATACTGGTGATGGCTACGCTATCGCATTAAGAGCTGGTGCTTCCTTAAAAGACCCTGAATTTGTTCAGTTCCATCCAACTGCCCTTTATCCATCAGATATTCTAATTAGCGAGGCTGCTAGAGGAGAAGGTGCAGTTTTAAAGAATGCAAAAGGAGAAAGGTTTATGGTAAAATATGCCCCTAAAAAGCTAGATTTAGCTCCAAGAGATATAGTCTCTAGGGCTATCCTCACTGAAGTTAAAGAAGGAAGAGGATTCCCTGGAGGTTATGTAGGCTTAGATTTAACTCATCTTGGTGAAGATTATATAAAAGAGAGACTAGCTCTGGCATATGAGGCTGCTAAAAGCTTTGCAGGAGTAGATGCTACAAAGGAAATGATTCCAGTAAGACCAGCGCAACATTACTATATGGGAGGGATTGATGTTGATATCACTGGCAAGAATCCAGATTTAATTGGGTTATTTGCCGCTGGAGAAGCTGCTTGCGTTTCTGTTCACGGCGCTAACAGACTTGGTTCGAATTCTCTCCTTGAAACACTTGTATTCGGAAGAGAAACTGGAAATGCCGTGGTTGAATTCTTAAAAAGTTACACTGAACCATCGTCAGATATAGATAAAGAAGCAGACAGAGCTGTTGATTCAGCATACGGTGTTGTTAAAAGTGAGAGCGGTGTTCATTTTGGAGAAGTTTTAGAAAAATTAAGGGACATAATGTGGGATTATGTTGGGGTTTTCAGAGATGAAAATGGTATGAAAACTGCAGTATCAGAGGTTATGAAGTTAAGGGATGAGGCTAAGAAATTATATGTTTTAGATAAAGGTAGTGTATATAACACAGAGTTTTATAATGCCCTTGAATTAAGGAATATGCTCGACTTGGCATTAGTGATAGCAACTTCAGCCTTAAATAGAAAAGAATCCAGAGGCGCTCATTACAGGTTTGATTACCCAGAAAGAGACGACCAGAATTGGCTGAAACATACTATAGCTTATTTAAGAGGAAATACAGTTGAAATTACATATAAGCCAGTTAAGATGACAAAATGGAAACCTGAAGCGAGGGTGTATTAAATGTCCTTGCAAAATGAAGAAGGAGAGGTAATTTTAAAAATAAAAAGATATTCGCCCGAAAAGGGTTCTTATTGGCAAGAATATAAATTAAAGGTAGACAGATTTACTCAATTTACTGAAGCACTAAGAAGGATAAAAAGCGAACAAGACCCTACATTAGCATATAGAGCTTCTTGTCATATGGCAGTTTGCGGAAGTTGTGGAATGAAAATAAACGGAGAACCAAGACTAGCATGTAAAACTTTAGTTTTAGATACAGTAAAGAAATATGGTTCTAATGTAATAACAATTGAACCAATGGATTATTTCAAACCTGTTAAAGACCTTGTTGTAGAATTAGACGATTTTTATCAAAGGATGTATAAAGTAAAACCAAGATTATATCCTCATAAAGAAGTGCTCGAAGGTAAAGCAGAGCATAGATTGAAGCCAGAAGATCAGAGAGAACTGTGGAAATTTGCTCAATGTATTTGGTGTGGGTTATGTGTATCAGCTTGTCCTAGCGTCAAGATGGACACAAATTTCTTAGGACCTGCTGCACATGCTAAAGGTTATAGGTTCTTAGCCGATCCTAGAGACACAATTACTGATGAAAGATTAAAGATATTATCAGATAGTGCGTGGCGTTGTACTTATTGTTACATGTGTTATAATGTATGTCCAAGAGATGTAGAGCCAGTTACTGCGATTAAAAAGACAAGGGCTTACACAAAACTTGCAAAAGAAAAAACACCTGTAATAGTGACTGGAGAGAAACATGTGGAAGCAATCTATAGTTCTTTGATAGAAACCGGGAAACTAGATGAAGCTAAGGTTTATCTCAGCACTTACGGTCTACTTGGATCTATTAGGGACTTCATATATCTGTTCCAATCTGGCAAAGTAAAATACGCATTAGTAAAAGAGAAACCAGTTGAAAATATAAGTGAGATAAGGAAAATTCTAACAGGTGATAATAAATGAGTTATGCATATTATCCTGGCTGTGCAACACACGGTCTTTCAAAAGATGTTGATATCGCTACTAGAAAAGTCTTTGAAGCACTCGGGTTGAAATTAGTAGAGGTTAATGATTGGAACTGTTGTGGAGGAGGATTTTATGATGAAAAGGATGAAGTAGGGCATGTTGCACTTAATTTGAGAAACTTATCAAATGTTGAAAAAATGGGATACGAAAAAATGGTAACACCATGCAGCGTATGTCTTCATAGCCATAGGCTTGCTACTCATAAATATAAAGAAAATAAAGATTTGAAAAAGAAAGTGGATGAGAGAATAAAGGGTACCAGTATAAATTACTCGGGAAAAGCTAGTGCCGAACATATAGTTTGGGTTCTAATAAGAGATGTTGGGCTTCAAAAAATTAAAGAAAGAGTGAAAAAGCCTTTAACTGGGCTAAAAGTAGGAGCCTATTACGGCTGTCAGATGCTTAGACCTGAAGAAATAATGGGATTTGAACCTGCATTTAATCCTCATAGTATGGAAGATCTTATAGCTGCAACCGGAGCTACCCCTATATCATTCCCTGCAGCTAGGTCATGTTGTGGATTTCCCTTAATGGGTAGTAATCCTCAGGTAGGTATAAAGATGGCTTTTGGTGTATTAAAGGGTGCCAAGGACCAAGATGCCGATATATTAGTTCATCCATGTAGTTTATGCCATCTTCAGCTAGATTCCTTACAATTAAAGATAAAGGCTGAATTTAATATAAGTTGGACTTTACCAGCGATTTACATAACGCAATTATTGGGACTTGCATTCGGTTTCTCAGCTGATGAACTTGGTATAAGCAATTTAGCTAAGCAAGTATTAGCTCAAAAGGGTGTGATATGATGTATGAAGATAAAATCCAAGATGTTATAACTAAAGTAGGAGGAACAGTCACAAAAGGATGGTATTCCGTTAGCGAAAGGCCTGAAAAACCTCCTTTTGCAAAAGAAGTGGAATATAAGGTTGGAGACACATTTTGGGGTAAAATTCATCTGAGGAATGAAGGAGATATATATGTCCTTATAATTTCGAAGGACGTGTTTAATTGGAAAGATAAAGTAGCTCAGTTGAAAATTGGGGGAGAAGTAGAAGACGCTGCAGGAGGATTACTGTGGTTGAGAGAAAGTTCAGATACATTAGAAAATGACTTAAAATATATTAAAGACTATTTGTCTTCGCTTAAAAATCCTAATAAATAATTTTTTCCTTATATATAAATTTCATATCTTATCCTTGATAAAACTTTATTACTCAATTTGATTTATAATAATGTGGCCATGCCCAGTAGACTCCCACGAAGTTGGATGGAATGATACTGGGTCCTCCTCTTTATTTATGCTTCAACAACTCTCAGTAAATCATCATGATCTAATTTATATACTACTAGATAGTCATCAGAAACCCTTCTCAAATCTGCATTATCTCCTCTTATCATTACGCTTATTAATGTTGAGTTAGCTTCTTTTAGCGATCTCCTTACAGTAGTCTCAGCTATCTTATCTTCTCCATCTGTTAACAGAATTATTTCGCTTACTCCTTTTACATGACCTTCTTTTATATCTTCACAAGCTGAAATTACAGATCTACTTATATCAGTTCCTCCTCCACCTCTTATTTTTCCAATATACTCAATCATTTTGACTACGTCTTTACTCTTAGCATTCTTAGCAACTTTAATCAATGGATAAGGAATATTATCGAAGAATCTTACATAGAAATCTCTGTTTTCTCTTCTTGCTCTACTATATAGTGCTAATGCTACAGCTTTAGCCCATATAATCTTTTCTCCATCCATACTGCCAGATTTATCTAGCAAGAGGTAAATAGGTCCTAATACCTCTTTAATTCTTTTTTGATATAGCAATAATTGTGATTCTGCTAGTTTAACGTAAAATAGTTCTTCGGGCAAAGCTAATTCTGAGCTTACTATCCTTTCTAAATCTGATCCCTCTTCATAACCATAAAGCTCTCCCCTTGAAAATCTTGTTGTTTTTTTCTTTGTAAAACTGCCAAGTCTTGGCATTCCGCTCAAAAATTCAAGGATCTTCTTTATTTCAGTATTTCTTGCTAATCTTAATACTTCGTGTATTTCTCCTTCAAAGTTAAGTATCGACCCAGTCCCTGCTCCATTGCCCCCAACTATTTTCTGTAAATTCCTTACTGATTCTGAATCTTCTATGGCCTTGCTTAAAGCTTTATCATTTACTTGTTTCATTAATTTTTCCATTTGCTGATTATTTTGCTGATTTTGCTCTTTTTGCCCCTCTTTTCCTCCACCACCTTTCATTAGTCCATTTAACAGTTGTTCTGCCATTTGTCTCTCTTCTTGTGATTGTGAGGTTCTTTTTATTCTTTCTAATTCCTCTACTAGATTCTGTACATAACTAACAGAAAGTGCCATGCTCACTGCTGAATTTATCATAGAGTAATTTCTATTTTCTTCTACCAGTGGAGAGTTTATCATCATTTCTACGAATTTATGCATAATATCTTTTCCTTTAGGGATCTCCTCTTTTACTTTAGGTATTGGCATAGGTAAATAATGTATATAGTAGGTATCAATTAGGAAATTCTCATCTAGTTGTAAATCTCTTCCAATTAACTTCTTTATAGTATAGCTTATTCTTTCACCACGATAACGAACCAAGGGGTCTGTATATTGTATTCCTCTTAAAAAACCTTCGTCGTTTTCTTCACTCATGTATATATCCCCAATTTTCTAGCTACTTTTTCTAATAATTCATCTATTTCCTTCATCACTTCCTTGGAGAATTCCTCTACTTTTTCGTCTCCACTTTCTCTTCCTAGGGCTACTACTCTATCTCTTGTAGCCCTAAGACTTCTTATTAGTTCTATCAATCTTGGATCAGACTCATTTGCTGCTTCTACATACTTACTAGCTTCTTTTACATTAGAGTATATCTCATTTAGTTCTTTCATATACTTTATAGGTGTCTTTAGTTCTTCAGAAAGAAGCGCTGATACTTTCTCAAAGTCATCTATTTCTTTAGGAGCTATATACTTTAATACAATCAAGTCCTCTTCAATGGCTTTTAATCTTCCATTTAATATTGAATGGGCCGATACTATTTTCATCACCTTTCCTTTTCTTCTATCTGTCAGATGAATTCCTTTTTCCTCAAGCATTGCATAAAGTTTCAATAATTTACTCTTTATTGCTGATAAGTCAACTTGAGGAATAAGAGCATACAATTCATCTAATTGCTTTATACTCATTACAGGTTCTCTCACAGCCCATTTATTCGAAAATTCATAATCCCAAGCCGAGTTAATCAAATCCTTCCATAGATCTTCACTTATAGGCTTAGCATAATGTCTTAACAGAAGTCTATCGTATAATGCGTCCAGTTCTGGCTCATCTGGAACTCTATTGCTTGCAGATATTAGTGTCCTTAAAGGTACGTTTATAACGTTATAACCATCATAAATTACTCTTTCGTTAAGTAACGAAAGTAATGCGTTTAATATCGCAGAGTTAGCATTAAATATTTCATCAAGAAAGGCTATTTCACTTTCTGGTAATCTATCTTTCGTTATTCTCTTGTATATACCTTGCTTTAATGCATTTATATCCAAAGCTCCAAATAATTCGGCAGGTTCCGTGTATTTCGTCAGTAGATACATGAAGAATTTAGCATTTAATAATTCTGCAGCCCTTCTTGCAAGAGCAGATTTTGCAGTACCAGGTTCACCAATTAATATAACGTGCTCTTTTGAAATCAAAGCTAATGTTAGCACTTTAGCTTCTTCTTCTCTACCTATAAATGGCGCAGAAAGTAACTCAACAAACTTTTTAGGGTATTCTAATAATTGTTGTTGGTTACTACTCACATTTATTCCCATTTTAATTATAACTGTATAGCTTAAAAAGAAATCTTAACAATAATGCCCCATTAGTTTAAATACATTAAGCTACATTAATCATTTTTGCGTTATGAAAGAATTTTTATACTTTGAAACTATAAACATATTAACAAATTTCGTGAGTCGAGTCTAATGGTAGAAGAAAAAATAAATAATCTAAAAGCAGGTATGGAAAGTGTAGATGTAACTGTAAGAGTTTTAGAAGCCTCAGAAGCAAAAGTGATACAAACAAAGAATGGTGCAAGGACTATAAGCGAAGCTATTGTTGGAGACGATACTGGTAGAGTAAAACTAACATTATGGGGAAACCTAGCTGGTTCTATAAAGCAAGGGAGTGTAATTAAAATAGGCAATGCATGGACTACTGCCTACAAGGGTAAAGTTCAGTTAAATGCTGGAAGTAAGTCTAAGATCTCAGAAGTAAGCGATGATTCAATTCCGTCAGAAGATCAAATACCAGAGGAAACTCCTTCTGCGGGTGAATATAGAAGGCCATTCAGAGGAGGAAGAAGACAGAATAGAGGTCCTAGAAGGCCAAGATTTGATGAAGAAGATAGTGGTGAAGAAGAGTGAATTTTGATGAAGTAAAGAATCTAAAACCTCAGAAAGTGGGAGAGTTTTTAGATAAAAGTGAAGATGGAGAAGGTTATATTATAAAAATTTCTGAGGAGAAAGTTTACGAATTAGCTCCTATTGCATATTATGTTTGGGAATTATGTGATGGGGAAAAAACTGTAGATCAGATTGTAACTCAAATTAGTACAGAAGCAAATATCCCGAGCGAGCAAGTTCGAGACCCAATTTTGATGGTATTAGATGAGTTACAGAAAAATGCTCTTATAAGCATGTAATATGTAAAGTTATAAGTTTCGATTTTTTATTTTTATATCATGAGAGCTATACTGGACGATAAAACTCTTTTATTGGCTGAGGACGCTTTATCTCTTTATATAAAAGAGTCTTTACCTAAGCCATTAGGAATAGAAGAAGTAGAACTTTTAGATGCTCTTAATAGAGTATCTGCAGAGGACGTTTATTCTAAAATCGATCTTCCACCTTTTTCAAGGTCTACTGTTGATGGATTTGCAATTATCTCAGAAAACACCCCTGGAGAATTTGCAGTTATAGATAAAATAAGAATAGGGGAATACAAAGAGGTGAAAATTCAAGGTAATCAAGCAGTTGAAGTAGATACTGGAGCAATAATTCCGGAAAACGCTACTGGTGTTATAAAAATTGAAGAGACTAAACAAGAAAATAATAAGGTAAAAATTGAAAGAAGACTTAGCTTTGGAGAAAATATTGGCTGGGTTGGTAGTGATATTCCAAAAGGTTTTGAGGTGTTAAGGAAAGGAGAGATAATATCTGCAGAAAAAATAGGTTTATTGGCATCAGTAGGAATAAATAAAGTGAAAGTATTTAGAAAACCAAAAATCTTCATAATAACTACAGGGGACGAGCTTATACCTCCTGGTAACCCCTTGGAGAGAGGAAAAATCTACGAATCTAACGCATTTTATCTTTACGCTAAACTAAAAACGGAAGGATATGAAGTTTTAGGTTTCTCCCATGCCAGAGATGATAAGGACGAGATTGAGAGACAACTATTAAATGCTCTCAGCATTGCTGATGTGGTGATTCTTACTGGAGGTACAAGTGCGGGGGAAAAGGATTATGTGCATCAAGTGATAAAAGAAAAAGGAAGAATCGTTGTCCACGGGCTAAAGTTTAAGCCTGGAAAGCCCACGATTTTGGCCATAGTAGACGGTAAGCCGGTAATAGGTTTACCAGGGAATATAGTCTCAACTGTTATGGCTACTGAGAGAGTAATACTGAAGTACTTATCTATTCTTGCTGGAAAAGATTTTGAAGACCCCGTAAAAGTTAAGGCTATTCTTATGAATGGTGTCAAAGCTGATAAAAATCGTTATACTTACACACCAGTGTATCTATTTAGGAAAGGGGAAGCATATTATGCATTAGCTGTTCCATTCGATAGTTATATGATAGGTACATTTTCCTCTGCTGACGGCTACATAGGTCTTCAACCTGGTACAGATTTTAAGGAGGGTGAGGAGATCTATGTTTACATAAAACGTTTTGATCCTAGACCTATTTATATTGGAGAGGAAGAACCAGTCATAATGAAAAAACTTGATAATTTTAGAAAATTACCACTAGGATCTTTCGCTGCTATTAAGGCTTTACAGTATGGTTTGGGAGATGTTATAGTTTTAAGTAAGCTGTATGATCCTCAAGCTTCTGGAGATTATGTCTTTAAGCGCAAAGTTTTGCAAAACGGATCATTTAAAAACGTAATAGGCTATCATGATTGGATTGGTTTGAGCAAAATAGTAAGTTCTCCGTCAGTTAAACTACGATACGTGTCCTTAGCTAGTAATTTTATAGGAAGGGCTACGGTGATTGCACCTAATACTATTATCAACGAAGGTAACGAAATAAAAGAGGAAGAATTAGTGATTATAAGTAAAGAAGAGTATAAGTCAAAGCTTAAAATTTTATTTGGATAGTATCAGATGTGATTGTAAAAGCATTTTCGTCTTCAGCAAATTTAGGGGCTGGATATGATATATTGGCATTAGCACATAATGCTTTTGAGGATACTTTAGAATTGCAAGCTCAATCTTCTAGTGAACTGAGTATAAGGGTAGAAGGGGAAGGAGTTCCTCTAGAAGTAGAAAAAAATTCCGCTAGTTTTGCCCTTTACGAGCTTTTACGAGATTTCGGTATAAAAGCTAAAGTGAGAGTGAAAGTAATTAAGGGAATTCCTGCTGGTTTAGGCCTTGGGAGTAGTGGTGCTTCTTCATCTGCTGCAGTTTTTGGCGCAAATGAACTATTTAACTTAGGATTAAGTAGAAAAGATTTAGTCAAGTACGCTATGAGAGGAGAAATAGCATCCTCCGGCTCCCCTCATCCCGACAATGTATCTGCTAGTCTTGTAGGAGGAGTAGTTAGCGTTGTTAATTCAAACCCTATTCGTATAGAAGAAATTCCATTGAATATAGATTTTGATATCTTATTATTAATTCCGATTGTAAAGATTGAAGCAAAGACTAAAAAAGCAAGAGAGATGGTTCCAAAGCAAATAGATATATCTAAGTATGTTTCTAATTCAAGGTATTTGTCTTCACTGATTTTAGGTTTTGTTAAAGGAGAGAGAGAATTGATTAGATTAGGATTAAACGACGATATAGTGGAAAAAGCTAGAGAACCTCTTTTCCCATATTACCCTAAAATAAAGGAAATTGCTATCCTGCATAATGCTATTGGAGCATGTGTAAGTGGCGCTGGTCCTACTATAGCAGTTTTTACTGATCAATATTCCGATAAAAATAAGATTATTGAGGAGGCACTTAATGTTTGTAAAGCTTATGGCTATGAGTGTATCTATAAAGTAGCTAAAGTAGCAGGAGGTGCTTGGGTTGAGAGAAGGGACTAAAACTACTTCAGAAGGATTTGATGAAGAAACGGGAGCAATAACAACTCCAATTTATCAAACTACTTCTTATGTTTATCCTATAGGCGAAAAATTTAGATATAGCAGAGAGGTCAACCCTACAGTTCTAAAGTTAGCAGAGAAAATAACTGAACTAGAAGAAGCAGAAATGGGGGTTGCATTTTCTTCTGGCATGGGTTCAATTTCTTCAACCTTTTTAACATTAGCAAGACCGGGTAGTAAGATTTTAATTCACAGGGATATGTTTGGAAGGACTTACAAGTTTTTCACAGATTTTTTACGTTCTCTAGGTATGGAAATAGATATAGCGAATCCAGGTGAGATACTTGAGAAAGCAAAAAGTAAGAAATATGATATTGTTTACGTGGAAACTATTTCTAACCCCTTAGTAAGAGTCGTCGATATACCAAGCCTTTCGAAGATATGTAGAGAGAACGGATCAATTTTAGTAACTGATGCGACTTTTTCAACACCCATAAATCAAAAACCTTACGTCCAAGGGGCAGATATAGTTTTACATAGTGCTTCAAAGTTTATTGCAGGTCATAATGATGTAATTGCAGGTTTAGGTGCAGGTTCAAAGGAGTTAATGACAAAAATAGACTTGATGAGAAGGACATTAGGAACTTCATTAGATCCTCATGCAGCATATTTAGTCATTAGAGGAATGAAGACTCTAAAGATAAGGATGGACGTAATCAATTCAAACGCCCAAAAGATCGCAGAATTTCTTTCTGAACATAATAAAATCAAAGCCGTGTACTATCCAGGTTTAAAGACTCATTTCGATTTTGAGGTTGCGAAACGTGTATTAAAAGGATTTGGAGGAGTAGTGACGTTTGATATAAAAGGGACTATGAATGATGCCCTATCTTTATTGAGCAAAGTCAAGGTAATACTTCCTGCCCAGACTTTAGGAGGAGTGAATTCTACTATTTCTCACCCTGCTACGATGACTCACAGAACTTTAACACCTGAAGAAAGGAAATTAGTTGGCATCACAGATTCAATGTTAAGGTTATCTGTGGGAATAGAAGATGTAAATGATCTAATAGAAGATCTAGATAAAGCTCTTTCGACTTTAAATTAAACTATTGCCTTTATCTCATTTTTAAGTTCTTCTTCAAGCATTGCCTTTATCTCATTTCTATGCATTCTTATTAAATGTAAATATAGCCCTCTCTTAGTAAAGGGTCCTTTATTACAAATCTTGCAATATAAGACTGAATTTCTAGAATCAGAAAGCCAAAAAGCCACTTTTTCAACAGCATTTTTAGCTATGCGGAAGGATGAGATCCCGACAGTTTTTTCTATCTCTTTATCATCGACCTTTATTTTGCTGGCTACTCTGGCAGTTATATCAACTAGTTTCTCTGCAGTTATTGATATCCCACTATCCATTTTGGATCCCACACAGAAGATATTCCTATAGCTATGCTCAATATAGCAACTAATCTTACTAGTCTTTTATGTAAATCTACGTCTAAAAATGCTTTTATATCACTTAAATCAATTCCCAGAGTCCTTAATATCTTTTCAGTTCTAACTTCAAACTCTCTATAATATTCTGGTATTTGATTGTTATCTAAATTTCTTTTCATGTCTATTGTTAATTCTAATGTTTCAGCAAACTCATCTTCATTGATTTCTGGAAATATTTGTGTCAATTTTTTATTAATTTTGCTCCCAATTACCTCAGCCATACCGGGGACATATTCAATCGGAACTAAATAGGATATCCAAGCATCAACATATCTTCTTACTGTATCTTTCACTTCGGGCAAGTCACCTTCAAGCTCTTCAACTATCGAAGCAGCTGCAATTATATGAGCTGTTGCTTCTCCTATTTTTAGATCTTGAAATTCTAAGTGTGAATTAGAGTAATCTACTACATCACTCATTTAGTAACACTATATATTTTCTATCACGTCTTAATGTTTAAAGACAGTTATCAGATAATACATATTGTGGTAAGGTATATCTTATCGAGACTTATCATTTAAATTTTAGGAGTATAAAGTGTGTAAAAGGTTAAAAGTATGAATGCGTTCGTTTTTGGTTTAGGTGGTGGGGGAGATGTCGCGTCTACTTATATAGCGATAAAGTACCTTGAGCTAAGAGGGTACTCAAGTATCGTTGGAGCTGTAACATGGGAGAGATATATTGAGGATCCACTCCCTGGCCCAATTTGCGGAGAAGATCTGGTAAATTCAAAACCTATCAACAATGTAATAACTGAAGTTTATAGAAACTCTTATGCAATAAGAAAAGGTGCGAAAGTTATTCCACAGATTGTCCGTTTCTTAAATTCCACTAAATATGAAAAGGGATATTCAATTTGTATAAAGGACGGCTCTAAGAGAGTAGCTGAACAAGTAGCTGATTTTTCTTCTAGAATGAATGTTAGGCTTATTGTTGGCGTTGATGCTGGAGGAGATGTTCTAGCAAAAGGATGTGAAGATGGTTTAGGTAGCCCCTTGATTGATTTTGTTATGTTATCCTCACTAGTTGAGCTAAAAAAGATGGGTTATGATGTGCTTTTAGCTACCATAGGCACTGGTAGTGATGGCGAACTAGAACAAGAGTACATACTTCGGAGGATTTCAGAGGTTGCTAGGCGAAATGGCCTCATTGATATGAAGGGGATTGACAAAGACATTGAGAAAGAGTTTGAAATTATACTTTCGTATGTAAAGACGGAGGCTTCTAGGATTCCTTATGAAGCCTTTAAGGGCCTTTATGGCGAAATTGAAATAAGAGGAGGGTTAAGAAAGGTTAAAGTATCTCCTATATCATCTGTAATGTTCTTCCTTGACCCAGAAATAGTAGCTAAAACTTCTCCTCTTTATAATATAATAAAAGATAATACTTCGTTAGAAGATGCTAACAGACGAATGAATGAAGTGGGAATTTATACTGAATACGATTTTGAGAAAGATTTATACCAAAGATTTGGTGATACGGTAAGAAATAGAAGCGTAGAAGATATCATGAATATAAGGAACGAAGGAAGAAAACGTTTAGGTAACCTAAAAATTACCTGTTAATGTTCTATTTTATTTATAAAATGATATAGCATAATTTATAACTTTAAAGTTGTTATATAAGGCTGTGAAAGTACTCGATGACTTAAAAATTACATATGGCCTCTCTGAAGAAGATATTGAATACGCAATTGAAAAAGCACAAGGTATAATTCTAGGTTTCGCAATGGAGTATAAAGCTATTAGAGTGCTTGAGGGTATGGACTTTAAAAATGTAAAATATGTTGACTTACCAACTCACGATATAGAGGCAGAAAAGCTCGGTCAAAGATATTATATAGAAGTGAAGGCGTCAAAGAAATCACCAACTAAGGAATATTCTGCCCATAAATTAGCAATGATAGCAATGCTAGATGGCACTCATTTGACTCTTGTGATGAAGCCTTCCCCTCACTTGTTTAGTACAGAGGAAGTACTGAGTATTCCAAAGAAGGTTCTGCTTAACTTCTTTAAGTATGCATATCATGGCGATATAGAAAATTTAAAAACATTGTTAAGTGATGATAGGTCAAGAGAAATATTACTGAGCTATGAAAGAATAATAAAAACGTATAGTAGCAAATATTCTGGGGAGAGTTTAAGTATTATCCAGACCTTCCTTTAGAACTTGATTGACTTTAGATAAGGACAGATCTCTTTCTGCTTTGTCTAAATATTTGTATACGCTTGAGTGCTCTTTACCCTTAATAATTAGTTGAATGGCTCTTTTAGCAATATCAACTTGTTCTATATTACCAATTATTCCGACGGAATGATCTGTTACTATTATTTTTACACCTGTATATTCTTGAATTATTTTTTTCGTTTTTCCTCCTTCACCTATTATTCGTCCTTTGATTCTTTTTAAGTCATCTTGGCTGTTGGACACTTCTTTCAAGTTTATTTCTTCGAAAATATAATCATCTCTCATTAATTTCATTGCTTCTTCTGGTTCAAAACCAAGGCCTAACGCCTTAATTACAGAAACTACTTTCATCGCTTCGTAGGCATTATTATACGTAGGGGTAACATTAATGGATTTAGTCTTTTCATCAAGGGTGATTTTAGTATTACTAATCTCTTCTAACCGAGGGAGCAAGGATTTTACAATATGAATTCTCTCATCTGGAACAGTTACGTACATCACTTTTTATCAACATTTTGATATATCTTCAATCTCCCTAATATTTCCTCACTTTCAACTATCTCAATACCTTTACTAGCAAAAAAGTTGTTAATATTATTTATATCTCTCTTTAATAATTCTAGTGCGTTTGGGTGATTGATATCTACTGCTTGACTAACATCTATTATATAACATTTCTCGTTCCATACCATTATATTATATTCACTTAAATCTCCATGAACCAATTCTGCTTTATTTACCATATTCCCCATTTGAATCAAGATGTCTTCATACATTTCTTGACTTATTTCCTCATCATGTAATTCTTTTAGTAATGGAGCCCTAATACCATTTTCTCCGATGAAATCCATTACTAGGACGTTTTCCAAAACATAGTAAGGTTTAGGAACTCTAACATCATTTTGATATAACCTGTTCAAGTTTTTGAATTCTTTCCTAGCCCATACACTAATTAGTTGTCTAGTGTTAGAAACTTTTATATTATCAAATCTTGGATCTCCAAAAGTGTATCTTTCCAATGCTCGTTTACTCGAAGCTGTTGAAACATAGTATATTTTTAGAGCATACCAAATTCCATCTTCAGTAACTGCCGGATAAATTTTAGCTTCTTTTCCAGAAGAGACCGAGCCATATATATTTTTTATTTTTAATTTCCTAGAAATTTGAAATAAAATATAATAAGTTCTATTATCTAGAGCTGAATCGACTACCTTAAAAAGATCCTCATCTTTTCTTCTCTTCTCCTCCTTTTTCCTCCTTTCCAAAAAATCATCCTCTTAATTGCTCTATAATATCAGCTGAAACTACTTGCTCTTGTTCTAGTCTTCTAACTTCACTTTCAGTGTATTTATATACAATATCACATTTGTTAGGCTGAAAATCCCAAGGGGCAGCAAGTACAACGTCTCCTTCTTTAACCCACATCTTTTTTCTCATCTTACCTGGTATTCTACCTAGTCTTTCTTTTCCATCTAGACATATAACTTGAACGTGTTCAGCTCCAAGCATTTTCTTTACTACGCAAATAATTTCTCCTTCTTCCGGCTTTGGCACTTCCCTTACAGAAGGCTGTTCATTTGTTTTCTTTTTTGCCAATCAATTAGCCACCATTTCACATATTGTTTTTTATACCTAAAAAGTTATAGAGGTCTTAATAACTCGATAGCAATTGCGGTACTTCCACCAGTTCCATGGCAAATACTAGCAATCCCTCTTTTTCCTCCCATAGTAGATAATACATTAATTAATGTTGTAATTATTCTTGCCCCGCTTGCACCTATTGGATGCCCTAACGCTATTGCACCTCCAAATACGTTAAGTTTATCATACGATACACCTAAATATCTGTTATAAAGAACACTGTTTACAGCAAAGGCTTCATTGTTCTCGAAATAATCAAATTGCGAAATATCCATGTTTAATTTCTGAAGTAATTTTTTCACTGCAAATATCGGTGCTTCAGTGAATCTCCAGCTTTCAATTCCAACCCAGCTATATCCTAGGACTTTTGCTATAGGCTCTACGTTATATTCCTTAACGGCTTTTTCACTCATTAATACTAATGCTGATGCACCATCAGATATTTGTGAAGAATTTCCAGCTGTATGAAAACCATCTTGTGTAAATGCAGGTTTTAATTGTGATAATTTCTCTATTGAAGTATCTTTTCTTATTCCTTCATCTTGTATGATTTCTTTTTCTCCCATTTTTATCGGTACGATTTCTTTCAAAAAATAGCCTTTATCCGTGGCCTCTGCAGCTCTTTTATGGCTTTCATAGGCTACTTCATCTAGTTCCCTTCTGGTAAAGTTGTGGGCTTTAGCTACCATATCAGCCTCTTGACCCATAAGTTTCATATTAAACGGGTCTATAAGTCCATCCATTAGCATAGTGTCTATGAATTCTAATTTTCTGCCTAATAGCATCTTTACACCCCACCTTGTTTCGCTTTTAATCGCTAACATTGCCTGACTCATACTTTCCATTCCACCGGAGACCACTATATCGGCATCACCACTCTTTATCATTTGTGTGGCATTTATCGTGCTGATCATTCCAGAAGAGCAAACCATGTCAACGCAGTATCCTTCAACTTCCATGGGAATTCCAGCTTTTACTGCAGCTTGTCTAGCTAAATCTTGTCCATGACCGCCTCTAAGAATGTTACCCATTATACTAATATCCACCCTTGATGGTTCTACGTTTGCCCTTCTTAAAGCTTCTTTTATAGCTATTGATCCTAAATCTACTGGAGAAATATCCTTAAACACTCCTCCAAATTTTCCTATTGGAGTCCTTACAGCTGAAACAATATAGACATCCATACAAATCACTTTACTTTAACTATTTTAAATCTTTATGCATTTTTATTTTTCTTATGATTGAATTATTTGCCCTTTCAAGTCAAAAAACGAAGCTTCTGTAATTCTAACATTTATCCAGTCTCCTAGTCTATCATAGTCCCTTATTACTACTGGTATATAGTTAATTGTTCTTCCTATTATAGAACCTTTTTTCCCTCTCTCAGTTGTTAAAACTAAAGATGTCGTATTTACGTATTCAGAATGTATCGAATATGCCACATCCTCGTAGACCTTGTTAGCTATCCTCATTCTTTCTTTTTTTATTGGGTCTGGGACTTGTTCCATTAAAGCACTCTTAGTATTTGGTCTCAAGGAGTACATTGCCATGTGTATTCTTTCAAATTTCAGTTCTTTTATCAATTCCAAAGTGTTATTGAAAGCTTCCTCATCTTCTCCAGGATGTCCAATTATTATATCCGTAGTAATATTGACTATTGGTACTTTTTGCCTTATTTCTCTCACTAGTTGCTTATATTCATCAATAGTATATTTTCTATTCATTAATTTTAATACTCTATCATCTCCACTTTGCACGGGTAAATGTATAAATTTATACACTTTTCTATCTTTTAACACTTCTACTATGTTATCAATATCCCTCATGGCTTGTTCTGGTGTCATCATTCCTATTCTTAACATGTAATTTCCTTCAATATCAAGAATTTCTTTAACTAATTCTGACAGTTTAAAATTAATATCAAGACCGTAAGCTGCAGTATCTTGTCCGGTTAATTCTATTTCAACTGCACCTTTGCTTACTGCTTCTTTTACGGCATTAACTACGTTTCTAGGCGGATAACTCCTTAGTTTTTTCCTTGCAAGTTTTGTTATACAAAAATTACAATCTCCAGCACAGCCATCAGCAATTGGTATTATTGCAACCTTTCCTTCAAAGACTCTTGGAGTAATAAGATCTTTACTATCTTCAAGAAATATTTTTCTTTCCTTAGATTCTACAATGTCTACTATTTTATCAACACTCTGAGCTCCAATTATACTACTTTCTGGCGCAAGACTCATCACTAAAGCTGGCTCTGAACTAGCTAAACAACCTGCTATTACAAGTTTTTTCCCCAGCTTTCTTAGTTCTTTTATTCTCTGCTTCATTCTCTCTTCAGTTTCTAATCTTACAGCACAAGTGTTCAATACTACAACGTCTGCTTCAGAATAATCTTCCGTGATTTCGTGCCCCTTATCTTTGAGTAAAGTCATCATAATGTAAGAATCTCCTCTGTTTAAGGCACAACCATAAGTCTCAATGTAAACTTTCACGTATAATCACAACTAATTTATACCTCAAATTCTTAAGATTAATTGTGGCAACAGAGGAACAGTACATAAAACTTCTTGAAAGGCTTTACGCTAAGTTACCTGAAAGAACTCAAAAAGTTAGTGGTCAAGTTCTACCTAATTTGATAATCCTATCTATAGGAAATACAACAATAATAAAGAATTTCAGCGAGTATTGTGATAGGTTGAGAAGAGAAGATAAGCTTTGCATGAAGTTCTTATTAAAAGAGCTAGCTGCTCCAGGTAACATAGATGAAAACGGACAATTAGTCATTCAAGGTAAATTCTCTTCGGCTTCTATAAATAAAATTATGGATAGATTTATACGAACTTACGTACAATGCAGTACCTGTAAGAGTCTTGATACAGTTCTGATAAAGGAGAAGAAATCTTGGTATATCTATTGCTTGGCTTGTGGCGCAAAAACACCAGTCAAGCCATTGTGATTAAGATGAAAGTAAGTCTAAATGTAATAAGGAAGGAAGGATACGTTTTTGTGAACATATGTGAACCAGAATTAATAGATAAAACGTTCAGAGAAGGAGATATAAAGCTTACAGTAGACAGAGATTTTTATGAAGGTCAAGAAGTACCTATAGATTATGCTTTCTCTTTACTTGAGGAAGCAAGTGTAATTAGTATGATTGGAAACAAGATTGTTGAAGAAGCTATAAGAAGAGGTTTAATAAAAGAGGAAGGAGTAATTTTGGTTCAAGGAGTAAAATTTGCACAGCTATACAATATGTGAGAGATAATGGCTAGGAAGTTTTGTGTTTTATGTGGAAAAGAGGAAGGAGAATTTATTGGTTCGTTGTGCGTAGATTGTTATATAAAAACTAAAAGTTTAGTCGAGCTTCCACAGAGTATTAAAGGAAAGTATTGTAAATTATGTGGGGCGGAATGGGTAAATGGCAAGTGGATAAGAAGCAAAGATACTACTTTAACTCCTTTAGAGTCCATAATATATAGAGAGATAGGGAGAAAGATTGAAATTGATTCTAATATTGATGAAATAAATTATCAAATTAATAACATATGGAAAGATGTTAATGGACATACTTTTGTTACAATTGACGTCTCTGGTAAAATAAAAGGAAAGGATTTTTCTATGTCTAAAGTAGTGGATATTAATATTGAAAAGGCAGTATGTCCATCATGCTTAAAAAAGAAAACAAAATATTTTGAAGCAATAGTTCAGTTAAGATTTAAAGAGGGTTCTATAGACACAAAAAAGAAAACAGTGTTTGAGTCATTTTTTACGGATGATATAATAGATGGTTTATCAGATATTATAGAAGGAAAGGAAGGCGTAGATTATTATTTTATAAACAAAACAACGGCAAAACGCCTAGTATCCAATTTCAGTTCAATGATGAAGGACGTAAAAGTTGTTGAGAGTTATCAAGATGAGACCATGAAAAACGGTAAAAAATTTGCTAAACTAGTTATATCGGTTAGGATATGATTGTCGTCGGAATTGATGAGGCAGGACGAGGTTCTCTTATAGGTCCTATGGTAGTGGCAGGAGTTGCTGTTGATCACACTAAATTACAAGCTCTTAAAAATATGGGTGTTAAAGATAGCAAGCAATTAACTAGAAGTAGGAGAGAAAAGTTAATCAGTACAATAGCTTCTCTTGCTGAAGGTTTTGTTGTTGTTAAGGTTTTACCAGAAGATATAGATAAGGAAAATCTAAACGAACTTACGTACGAAGCGATGATAAAGATTATTAATGCTCTTAGCGTTTTTAAACCTTCAAAGATAACAGTAGATAAAGTAGGAAATGCAATAGAAGTTGAAGAGGAAATAATTAGGGTAGGGTCAGAACCAAACGTTGTTACAAACGCTGATGTTAATTTCGTGGAAGTGAGTGCTGCTAGTGTTATAGCTAAAGTAGTGAGAGACAAAATAATTGATGAGTTAAAAACTAAATATGGTGATTTTGGTAGTGGTTATCCTGCAGATCCTAGAACAGTAAACTGGATTGAGAAACTGTATGAAAGTAACTCTCCTCCTCCACCTATCATCAGAAGGACGTGGAAAATTTTACAAAGTATAGCCCCTAATTATTATATTAGAAAATGGTAACTAACTTACCTGCAGAGGCTAAAGCTAAATGGCTTAAATATATGGATGCTAAGACTAGTGAGGAAAAGATAAAAGCGTTACAAGAATTCCTTAGCGCAATTCCTAAACACAAAGGTACAGAAAATTTAGTTTATTGGGCAAAGAGACGATTAGCTGAGCTCAAAGAGGAAGCTCAATTAGAGAGAAGAAAATCTTCATCATTGGGCAAAGGTTTACAGTTTTTTGTAGTAAAAGAAGGAGCTGGTCAGATTGTACTAATAGGTAACAACGAATTAAGAAATAGATTAATGAAAATTTTAACCAATGTAAAGACAGATCCCAAAGACCTCCCAATCCCTGGAATGATGCAGTATAATGACGTTAACATACAGTTGGTTAATCCTCCTCCAATAATATTTGAAGCCAAAGCTTTGATAGGGAGAATTGTAGGACTAGTAAAAAATGCTGATTCTGTACTTATTGTGGTTAAAAATAAGGAAGAATTCATGAACATCAAAGATTTTTTAGTGAATAACGGAGTTTATCTAAGGAAACCTCGTGGAAAAATTACTATTGATAGAAGCAGGTATGGCAGGGCTGGCATTAGAATAGTAGTCTTAGGTAAACTTATCGATACAAATGAAAATGAGGTTAAAAACTATCTCGAGAGCTTTGGAATAAAAAGTGCATTAGTTAAAATTATAGGTGAAGTAAGTTTAGACGATATTGAAAAGGAGGTCTTTGAGACTGCAGTTTATAAATTAGGTGTAGTTGCTACGGTTGAACCATTTGAACTACCTGATATACCAGTTGTTAATATTAATGATATTGAAAGATTGAAAGAAGCATTATTCAAGTCTCTCGATGTCATAAGAGTATATACCAAGGAACCTGGAGAAAAACCTACATCCGAACCTTTAACAGTAAAAAGGGGGACTACAGTTCTTGAGATAGCGAAAAAATTGCATAATGAATTGGCAGATAATTTTAAGTACGCAAGAGTTTGGGGAAAATCAGTGAAGTTTCCAGGTCAAAAAGTTGGAGCAGACTACGTATTAGAAGATGGTGATATAATTGAAATTCATGCAAGATAAAAGTTTATATCTCCTTGAATTAATCGTATTCATATGGCATTAATTTCTACTACTAAGAAGAAAAAACAGAAGGAATATAAACAGAATTTATCACAGTTTGATTTAATATTTTACAAATCTTCTATAATCGACGGATTAGCTAAGTCTTTGGAAAAGAAACTCAAGCAAGCTGGACTATCTGATGATCCTAGAATGTATGCATCAAGAATTTTCTTCTTTTTGTTGGTAGGTATTATTGTTGGAGCGATGCTAGTAGCACTTGGTATTTTAATGTTTAGGGATTATGAGATAACAAAATCTACAAAGTTTGCGATAGTAGGAATAATGGGACTACTCTTTGGAATAATAATACCAGTGGTAACTTATTTAGTCTTGATATCTGGTGTTTCTCAAAAAGTGGATAACAGGAAACTTGGAATAGAGTCAGAGACTCCAGCTTTCTCTGCTTTATTTCTTGTTTTCTTAAGGAGCGGATTATCTACTAGGTTACTTTTTGAAAATTTAGCTAAAACTACTGCTTTTACGCATATAAATAATGTTTCAAAGTACATAGTCAAAAGAATTAATTATTTGGGAGAGTCAGTAGAAAGAGCTATTGATGAATCTATTAAAATTGTTCCTTCAAAACTTTATGATGACCTAATGACTACCTATATTACTGCAATTAGAACTGGTGCACCAGTATTTGAAACAATGGAAACAAAAATAAAGGATGTATTGAAAGAAATAGAGCTTGCTGCCTCAAGGGCTGCTGATAATTTATCTGGAGTTGGTGAAGGCTATGTAACCTGGTTATCTTCTGGATTTATATCATTCTTCCTTATATTAATTTTAGAGGCTGTTTTCCCACAACTGCACGTAATGCCAATAGGTATGTTAGGAGCATTTGCGGTAATAGGAATTCCAGTAGTTAACATATTATTCGTTTGGGTTGTCGATCAAACCCAATATAAATTCCCCGAAAAACCATTAAGGGCTGATAAAATATTCTTGATGTTATTCCCGGTAGGGATTATAATAGGGATTATCTTAATGGTTATACTAGAGCCAATTATAGCAAGAGTTACTCATCAAACACCAGTAGCCCCACAGTACATGATAATAGGTTTATTTACGTTGTCTGGGAACTTAAGCTATATTCCAGCTACTGTTATAGGCCTTACTGCAGGATTATTAATTGCAGCAATACCGCCTTATATTATCGCAAAAAGAGAACTTGCTACTGGGACTGGATATGATATTTACGTAGCCAGATTTTTGAGAGCTATAGGAGAAGGCATAAGGGCTGGTCTCTCTCCAGAGACAGTTATCTATAACTTGAAAGATTCTAAAGAGTTAGGCAAGCTTCAGATAATTCTAAAAAGAGTATACGCATATACGAGATTAGGCATTCCAATAAAAGATGCCTTTAAAAAAGCCTCAGAGATAATTTTAGACTTCCCAACAAGGATAGCTTTCTCCTCTTTAGCAGATATGGTAGAAGTGGGAAGTCTGACCCCTGAATCAGTTGAAATTCTTGCTGATCAAATAGATACTCAAGTGAGAATAAGGAGAGAGTATTATTCAAAAATAAAAGTATTGATTGCAATGCCTTATGTTGGATCTATTCTAGCATTAATTGCTACAGTAATATTATCTTCGGCCATAATTTCTTTATTGAATTCTAGTAGTTTTATCACCAGCTATGGTCCTCTTGCTGCAGCTCAAGCTCTGGTTCCAAGAGCAGTTTACATTGCTGGCTTGTCTTCAGTATTTAACGCTTTTACTGCTGGATTATTAGTAGGTAAGTTAGCTTCTGGTAGGATTGCCAACGGTTATCTTCATGCCGGATTATTAATGGTTATAACTGCAATATTGGTATTGGTATCTCTATCTATAAAGTTCTCATTTGGTACCACAGTTGCTCCTTCATTATAAAGATTTATATAGAGCATTAACTAAAATAGAGGTGATTAATCAATGAAATTTAAACTCAATATTCCGTTAAAACTTCAAAAGAAAACTTCTTCTAAGGTAACTAGCAATACAATTGATAATTCTCTTCCTTATTCGCTTTATCCTTTATATGTTAGTCTCTCTTCGATGCAGGCAGAAGTCAAATCTGATTATGATATCGATTTAGCTCAAGTTATTCCTGAGTTTATTGCTAAAGATTTTGAAAAGTACGGGATAGAGCTTTCAATAGCTAAACCACATGTATTTATAACATATGATGAAGAAAAAGGAATATATAGGTATAACTTAGTTGAACCTCCATTAGATATAAATACATTCAATATCTATTTAACTTTAATATCAGAAATAGAAAGAAATTTGCTTAGTAACGTAGATTATGTGGAGCTAGGCAAGATCTTAGATGAACTGAGCGTAAAGAGGGCAGACCTAAATGTATTTCAAGGCAGAATTGGTAACTTAAGGCAATTATCAACGGCATTTAGGGTTGCATTATACTATACCCTAAGAAATATGTTCGGCTATAATATAATTACTCCTTTATTGTTGGATAATAAGATAGAGGATATATCAGTTAGTGGAATCAATTTACCAATATATGTTTATCATAGAGAATTTGAATATACTCCGACAAACATAATATTTACTAAAAATATGAATATGTTTGGTAACAATATCGACGGAGAGGTATTACTAGATGAATTAGTTCTACGTTTTATTTCGCTATCAAATAAGACAATATCTGTAGCCAATCCGATAATGGACGGAATATTACCTAAAGGCGATAGAATAGCTGCAACTTTTAGAAAAGAAGTTTCTGCAAATGGTTCTTCGTTCGTTATTAGAAGATTTTCAGAGAACCCCATAACAATATTAGATTTAATAAACTCCAAAGTTCTATCTCCAGAAGCTGCCGCATACTTATGGTACTCAATTGACATGAAATTATCATTTATGGTTATTGGAGTAACTGGTGCCGGTAAAACGACTGTTCTAGGATCTATTTTAAACCTTGTCAAAGAATCAATGAAAATTTTGACGATTGAGGATATACCAGAAATGAGATTAGCTCAAGATAACTGGGTACAATTATATGCAAGACCTGCATATGGCGGAATGGGTAAAGAGATCACTTTAATGGATCTGTTGAAACTCGCGTTAAGATACAGACCCGATATAATAGTAGTCGGTGAAATTAGAGGTCAAGAGGCTTACGTTCTATTCCAAGCAATCTCTACTGGTCACGGTGGAGCTACGACTTTTCACGCATATGATAGTGAAAGTGCAGTACAAAGACTAATGAATGAACCATTAAACATACCTAGAGAATGGATTCCGATGATGAATATTATTGTAACTGTGAGAAGGTTACCAGTATATATTGGAGATAAAATATTATTAAGAAGAAGAGCTGTTGCGATAGATGAAATTGTATCTTATAATGATCTAAGAAGAACAGTCAGATGGGATCCGAATACCGACACACACATATTAGATTTTGATGCTATGTATGTATTGAAGGCTAGAACTCAAGAGGCTGGTAAAAGCTTTGATGAAGTGAAAGCTGAGATACAAAGAAGAGCTGATTATTTAAGATTGTTAGCATCAGCTAGACCAATAGTACAAAGTAAAGAAAGTTACAAATTACTTAAGAAGTATATTATTAAATACAGCAACAGACCTAACGAAGCATTCAGAGAGGTACAAACGTTGGCCGGTGTTAAGCAACAGATTCCATGATTCCTATAAATAGTAAAATTAATGAAGTCAATAATTCGCCTTGCAATATGTTTATAAATGAAAAAAGTAAGAGAATTGGCTCTACAATACTTATTTTTTCTTCTTCCTTTATCTCTTCTTCTTTTGTTTTTGGTGTAATTCTCCATGAAAATGGAAGTCTAAAAAGCCCTTTAATATAACCAGAAATTGATGCATTTAATAGAACTATTGGTAATTTAATATCATCTATTTTGGCTCTGAAGACTATACTATATAAACCGAGAGAGAAGCCATAGAGTGTAAGACATAAGAGGTAAACTAGTGGGGGGATTTTAAGGATAAAATTAAGCGCTGAAAACACCGAAATAATAACCACAAAAAGTCCATAAATTCCCCATTGTTGTGAATAAAGAAACCCTTCAATACCTTTTACTCCTTTTCTTATCATTTTTAATGACGAAAAGAATAACTGGGCTGACCCGTAAGACCATCTTTGAATTTGAGAATACAAATCATTTAAAGTAAAAGGAGCCAAAGAATATACTATTATATCATCAGCATATCTTATCTTGTACCCCTTAAGGAAAGCTCTAATTCCTAGTTCCAGATCCTCTGTTATTAAGTTTTCTTTCCAACCTCCTAATCTAATTAACGTATCTTTTTTAATACACAATGCCGATCCGTTTGGGAAAATTGGTAACCCTAAATAATATCTAGCCTTAAATAATGAATCCATCACTTTTTCTGTGAATTCTTTATAATATTTTTGAACGGGGGTTTGTGCATTATAGATCTTTATTCTTAGAGCTAAGATCTCGAAATTATATTCTGATAGTCTTTTCAAAAAGTCTTTATCAACTCTTCCATCTGCATCAAGAAAAACTAGATATTCATTTTTTGCTATAGAAACACCGTAATTCAGTGCGCCAGCTTTCTTTCCCTTAGGATTTGTTCTATTTAGTATTCTTACTCTTCGTAAGTTTTCGTATTTTTCGTATTTCTTCTTAAATGTTTCTGGTGGATCATCAGAAACAATAATTATTTCATAATTATCATAATCTAAATTAAGAAGATTCTTAAGAAGTTGGTTAATTGTTTCTTCTCTTTCATTTTTTTCTGCTACAATAAAACTAAAGCTTTTATGTACCTTAGAATTCTCATTCTTCAGTTTAATGCTATTAGATCTCAAAAGATAATACACTTGCAGAAAATTCCAAGTTATCGGTATTATAGTGAAAATAAGAAGAAGAATCTCATAAAAAATCATTTTGAATTTGCCCTTTTAATGGCTTCATTTATTCTTGCTTTTGCCTCACTAACTCCTCCCCAGCCTGACACCTTAACCCATTTACCTGGTTCTAATTCCTTGTAATGCTCAAAGAAATGGTTGATCTTGTTTTTTATTGCCTGTGGCAAATCAATTATGTCTTTTATATTTGAGTATGTGGGGTCTGTCTTGTCTTTTGGTACTGCAATTATTTTAGCATCTTCTCCTTCTTCATCTCTCATATAAAGTATTCCTATTGGTCTTGCTTCAATAACAGTTCCAGGGAACAATGTATAATCGGTTATTACAAGAACATCTATTGGATCTCCATCTTCCTCAAGCGTACCGGGTACGAATCCATAGTTAAATGGATATACCATTGAAGTGTAAAGAACTCTATCTACTTTTACAATTCCTTCTTCTTCGTCATATTCATACTTTATGTTCGATCCTAATGGAATTTCTATGACTACGTTAACTTCATCCGGAGCTTTTTTACCTGGGCCCAATTTCATTTCTTATCAAAAGAAAATTCTACTTTTCATTTATATTCTTTTTTAACTTAATGACTTCGTCAGAGATGAGCTTAAGTTTTTCGTCTTTCAAGAATTCGTTTATTTCATTTTCATAAGTTCTAATTATTTCACTTACGTCAAAACCCAATTTTGAGTATCTAATAGCTTGTAAATAAGTTGATAGTCTATCACATAATTTTGCTATTTTTCCCTCAATGGTCTTTAGTTCCTTATATTCAATAAATAAATTTACATCTAAGCCCAATTCTTTTATTGCATCTAATTCTACTTCTTCTTTTTGGGATATTCTATCTGAAGCCCATTTTGGTAAATCGCCTAAAATACTTTCACCAACATCATGAAATAACGCAATGGCAGAAGCTCTCTCTGGGTTTACATTAACTCCTTTTTCCTTAAGTTTATTTCCAAGATAGTATGCTAAAACTCCGGCTTCCCAACAGTGCTGTGATACTGTCTCTCCAATCGATGGAGGAATACCTTTTTGCATCCAACCAGTTCTTACCAAGTTTTTTGATCCAACTATTGCTTTTTCTAGGTTCATGAATCGAAAAGGGAGTTCTTAACTTAAATTTTTACATACATATTCTAATATATCGATCATTGAGCCTATTCCATTAGTCCAGATCCTTATCATAGCTTCTTTTCCTTTCATCCCTCTATCAAAGATCACATTAGGAATTTTTCCTTTCATTTCGTATACATAATCTATAAGCCACTGCATACTTTTTCCTTCTGTTTCTTTTTCTGGCTCCAATTCCCTATTAACTTCTATCATATCTAATCCATAAGAGTTAAGAAGATTTATTATTTTTTCATCAAATCGAATATTTATTAACGTATCTGCATTTATCCCTTTAGTTATTATAGCTAAGAGAAGTCTCGCAGTATGTGTAGGCTTACCGAATGTTACCGGGAAACCTACTTTTACTTTATTGTCCCAGTTCTTTATAATTCTGTTTTTGAAAGTTGCTATATCATTCAAATCTTTAACGTATGTTGGGGGTATTGAATGCGCTAGATTTGATTGAACTTCTGGTATTAGCTTGTAAAAGTTTGGAGTTTGTTCAACAAACATAGAGAAATTATTCATATCTTCTATTACTTTATATTTATATGCGTCTTTCTCTAAATAAGTCAGAGGATCTATTGGTCCTATACCTTTCCCTACTTCTAATCCATACTGAATTGAAACTTGAAGTAGATCTCTTGCTATCCTGAAAGCCCCTTCAATATTATTTCCTTTTACTAGTTCCGCTGAAATTGCAGTTGAAAAGACGCTTCCAGTACCGTGAGTATGTTTTTGATATAGTCTTTCATATCCTATGCTTAGAAATGAATCCTCGTTTGCCTTGTATAATATATCGATGCTATACTTTCCTTGTAAATGACCACCTTTTATAATAACAAATGGAATTCCATATTTCTGTGCAATTATTTTACTTGCCTTTTTTGCATCTTCAATGCTTTCTATCTTTATTTGGGCAAAATATGAGGCCTCAACTGCATTAGGTGTTATCACTGTTGAAATTTGCAGAATTAATTTCTGATATTCCTCCAGGTCTTTAATAAGTTGAGTCCCGTCTTTCGCAAACAACACAGGATCTGTTACTATTGTTTTGTCTTTTAGGTACTCATTTACAATTTCATATTGGTCTTTATTATATATCATCCCTATCTTAACACTTTTTATATCAAAGTCTTCTAGGATTGTTACTAATTGTTTCTTAAAAAAATTTCTTTCTATAGTTAATATCCCTTTAATTCCTTTAGTATTTTGTGCAGTTATAGCAGTAGGTGCAAGTACTCCATGAACTCCTAGAATCTCATATACTTTTATGTCAGTCTCCGCACCTGCTCCATTTCCCGTATCAATACCAGCAATACTAAGTCCTACTGGTTTTATCATCTTTTTTCACTCTTGTATTTCCTGCAACTACCCAAAACTCTCCATCATCTCTTATTTCCAATTTCCAAATTCCCGTAGTATGTTTTACAAGTTCTAATGTCTCTTCAACTGCATTGATAGCATCTTTTCTCCCTTTTCCTAATGCCATGATAAGTAACACGTTATCTCCGGGCTTAGTGTTATCAATAACATGTAGAATCCTTAAGTCAATTAAATCATTGTATTTCTTTTTCATTTCCTCTATAATTTCACTAAATCTCCTCTTTGTGTATTCCTCATAAGCTTGATAACGAAGTTCATACACTTTATGCCCTTCAACTATGCCTTTAACAATTCCTAAATAGACTACTAATGAGCCCGCCTCGGAGGGAGCCTTTTGTCTAAACTTCCGTATTTCTTCAAGAAGATCAAACCTAGAGGATAAAAGCAATTCCCCTCCTGCTGGGGGAGGCAAAAAAGCCACTTCATCCCCGTCATTGATTACTTCTGAGTTCTTTCCATTTACTAGTATACTTACCTTAATACTTCCTAATCCGTTTTTAACAACTTTATAAAAATCCTCACCATAAATAGAGGAGAGTTGAGAGATCAAGCAATCAACAGTTTTACATTCAGTTTCGACTTCTTCAAAGTCCTTCCCGGTATAATCTTGTAGGAAGGAGAAGTATCTTATTCGTATTTTCATTTTTCTCTCCCTTTATTTAACAACAAATATAATATGGACAAGGAATTATTAAATTTCTTATTAAATG
Organism: Sulfurisphaera sp.; assembly: GCF_059755235.1. Taxonomy (NCBI): domain Archaea; kingdom Thermoproteati; phylum Thermoproteota; class Thermoprotei; order Sulfolobales; family Sulfolobaceae; genus Sulfurisphaera; species Sulfurisphaera sp. Next base: position 72,541 of record NZ_DBPRYF010000048.1, on the reverse strand, counting down.
GTGAATCTCAAAGTCCAAGAGGATTCAAGGATGATAGACTAAATGATGTATTGAGAAAATTAGATGAGATTGACAATAAAATACAAATTCTTATGAAGTCTAAATCATCAAAACCAATATGTGAACAGATTCTTGAAAGGATATATCTAATAGTCTCAGAAAGAGAAATTGACCCTAAACTAAACCCTTCACTTTTTATCCTTGATTTAGATGGCGAGAAAGTTCTTGTAACCTTTAAAGATACAATGGATTTATTACAAATGTATTTTAAGGTTTACAAAGAAGAAGTGGAGAATAAGCTACCAAGAAGATTAATGCCATTATTTTCTTTCTTAAAAAAGAATGGCCTAGTATACCTAGATCACGAGGATAAGGTGTACAAACTTATCTAAGAATACACTATCTCGTCAAGTATCCTTTCAATAAGCTTAGGGTTAATAGATCTTTTAATCATTTCTAGTAGAGCTGAAACCATTTCTTCGCTTTCAGCTAAATTCTTAGCGGTATATTCTAGTCTATTAGAGGAAGTTATTTTGTCTCTAACCTCTTTTAATTTATCAGAGTAGTTCTGTCCTTTAATGTAATCTGAAATAAGTGTTGTTTTTGCTTCTAATAATGATGGATTGTTAATAATAACACTAAGATATTTTATAATCTGATCTTTGTTAGGATTTTCTTTTATTTTTTCTTCAAAAATAGTTCTAAATTTATTCCCTATTATAGGAAATGAAACTAAAATGAAGTAATCTTTTCCCCCTAAATTCCAGAGTCCCACTTTTTCTGCTATTTCATCAATGGAAGAGGACAAGGCTTCTAATATAGATTCCGTAGCTATCTCAAGTAACACTGCATCTAAATTACCTTGTTTTTCTTCAACATTTTCTACAACCTTAGATTCAGAATAAAATGTTCCATACACCGAGACTGTACCGAATTTCCAAGACGAAAACGGACATATAGTTAAAACATCTTTCTTTTTATATGGATATGGATACCCTTTATATGTGGTAAATATTAAGCCAGCACACTCATCATCATCTCCTTTTATTCCTAACTTCTTTGCCCAACAACCTGCGTGGACTTTTCCTTTTACATCTCTTTTAACAACTTCAAAGCCCAGAATTCCCTTGTCCCCGGATAGTGTGTTGTACACGTAAAGTCCTTCTGGGCATAAGAAGTATACTCCTTGAGCTCCTTTATTTGCTTTTAATTCAAGGATTTTCTTAACTTTTTCTCTAGCCGAATTTATATCTCCTCCCACAAAATCATCAAATCCGCAACATTCATTTACTATTTCAACCCTGGGGGAAAAGGTTGAAGGTAAAGAATTCCCGTTGTCAATTAAATATTGCAAGAAGCCTCTTATTCCGTTTACATCGTACTTAGAAGCACAACCTGTTACCAGTAAGTAAAGTGGTTTATTTCTATAATTATTCTGAAGAGTCTTTGCCATGTTTTGAACATCCGCTGGAAGTGGTGAAAGTTCAATCCTTAGTTTTTCTGGAGAAAGTGTATTCACTCCTTCGGTCGTGAGTTTGCTTATTTGAATTCCTATAGGGCAAGCTTCCTCGTCTTTTGCGCACCCGAAACAAGCTTCAAACTGATTTTCTTCAAATATTAGTCTACCTATCTTACCTACAGGGCTATAGATAGGACTATGAGTTATTTCATATGATTTACAAGCATTAAGACAAAGACCACAGTTTATGCATTTAAGAGCATCATTATAGAGGGTTAAAATACTCTTGTATTGGTTAGGAGTTTTTACTTTTCTTCTTACCTTGTCCATTATTTCTAAATGCAGTTTATCATAATCTGTAAGAGACGGGAAAGGTAAGACCTCTCTGTTCTTCTTAAGAAATTTAAAAATCTCCTCAAGGTCATCAAACTTAATTCTACCTAGGTAAACATAATATTTTTCTGGTGAGTTATAATTTATAATGTAACCAATAATTTTCTCAAATTCCTTCAACTGCTCTAATTTAGGTAAAGAAGAAACAGGTAACCTCAATATTACTGGTACATAATCTCTTTTGAAACTCCCTACCACTATCTTGTTTATTTCTTCTATGACTGAATAAGTGTCTATGCTACCACTTTCTATGCCTTCTAACTTTGCATATGTAGTAGGTAAATAATATCTCTCTTTTCCATCTATTATTAAACCGCTCCATGCATATTTACTTTCTTTATCGCTCTCTATAACTTCAGAGTAGTTTGCGACCGTAACATATGCTTCGCTAGTATTCTCAAGTCTATGTACTTCTTTTTTTCCTTTTACAAATCCAAATTTATAGCTACCAAATCCCGATCCATTCGTAGCTATAAACCCACCCACACTACCTTGTAAGTATAAGGGAAAGAGGACGGGGACTTTAGAAATTTTCTTCAATTCGGTAATTAATTCTTCAAATGTAATGCCTGGAGCAACTTTAACTGAAGAGTAAACAGAAGAATCAGAATCTAATTCTTCAAGTTTTTTACCAGAAGAAAGGGAAGTGGGAGAAATAACGAACTTCGGATTTAAGTATTTAATAATTTCACCGCTCATAGAAGTAAGTCTGCCAATTACTACCTCTTTTTCTTCTTTGACCATATACTTTTCTAAGCTCTTTACTTCTATAGTAGTTAAAGCTCTACTGAATAATGACGCATCAGTAAGTCTCATGCTAATGTACTAATTAAGAATATTAAGTTTAAATTATTTTTCCTTAATAGATGTCGCAGATTGAAATTATTGTTCCTCTAAATATTTCTGGTATTTGGTACCCGATTTACAGAGAAGATATAAAAGAAACCGGGTCGATAGGACTATCCCTTGTTTTAAACCCTCCTATTGTAGCTACGCCTAAAAAAGGAGAGCCAAGAGTTATTTTTAACGGCATAAAAATAGACTTTCCAAATCTAGTATATTTAAGAAAACTTGGTGACATTGAAATAAACATCCTTTCAAAAGTTCCGTTAGGATTCGGTTACGGAATGAGCGGGGCTATAAGCTTAGCTTACGCAATGGCTTCACATGAATTATATAACGTAAACCTTGTAGATGCATTAGTCAAGGCACATGAAAGCGAGGTTTTGACAAAAAATGGGCTAGGAGACCTAATCTCAGAATATTATGGTGGGGGTTTGGTTTATAGGAAAAAACCTGGAGCTCCAGGTTACGGGGAAGTAGAAAAAATAAATGTTCAATGGGATAAGATCTGTAGCAAACCATTAGGTAAAGAATCTACAGAAAAATTAATTAAAAGTAGAAATGAGAACGCACTTCAATACATTATAGAGTTCCTACACTCTCCATCTCTTATTAAGTTTTTTCAATTGTCAAAGAAATTCACTGAAGAACTTGGCTTCTACTCTCCATATCCGAATTCATTTAAGAAAAAAGGTTTAATATTGAGACATGGAGAATGTGAAGGAGAAGGATGGATAAATCACACCCCAGCAATGAGTGGAGCTTACATTCATTAATCCCAGAAAATCATCCAAGAAAAGAGTCATTAATAATAAGGGAGAAAGTAGTGGAAGGTTTGCTAGAAGGTTATTTAGCTCCACAAGGTCTTATAGCACACGGAAGGGGAGAGTGCTTTGACTATTTGATGGGAGAGAAAACGCAAGACTTTGCTATTAAAGCAATGGAAGCCGGGATTGCATCAATCTTGTTAGCAAAAAACCCGGTAATTTCAGTGAACGGAAATATGGCAGCATTAGTTCCCAGTGAGATAGTAAGACTTGCAGAGATAACTAACTCAAAAATTGAAGTTAATTTGTTTTATAGGACAGAAGAAAGAGAAAAGAAAATCGCTGAGATCTTAAGAAAGGCTGGTGCTAAGGAAGTTTTAGGTATAGGAGAAGATGCATCAGCTACAATTCCGGAACTATTCAGTGAAAGGAGAAGAGTAAGCCCGAGAGGTATATATATCGCAGATGTTGTTCTACTTGCATTGGAGGATGGAGATAGAACCGAAGCTTTAGTGAAAATGGGTAAGAAAGTGATAGCAATTGACTTAAATCCGTTATCAAGGACAGCTAGAAAAGCTTCTATCACGATAGTTGATAACATAATAAGGGCTTTTCCTAAGATGATTGAAATCGCCAAGAGCATGAAAGGAAAAAGGAAGGAAGAGTTAGAGGAAATAATTAGGCAATATGATAATAAGAAAATCTTATCTGAGTCTTTAAACTTTATCAGTAAATACCTTTCTCAGCTTTCCTTAGATCTATAATGTTCTTTTGAAGGGAATTTATTTTCTTTAACCTCAGTTATGTAGTCTTCAACAGCTTTTCTTATAATATCCTTTAATTCCACATATCTTTTCGCAAAGTATGGTGAAAAATCTGATAACCCAAGTAAGTCATGTATTACCAAAACTTGACCATCACAATAAGGGCCCGCTCCAATACAAATGGTAGGAACGTTAACACTCTCAGTTATTTTTCTTGCTACATCTGAATAAGTGTTTTCTATTACTATTGAAAAGACTCCTGCATTTTCAAGCTCTTTTGCATCTTTAATCAGTTGTTTCTCTTCACTTTCTCTCTTTCCTATAACACGATACCCTCCGATTCTTAGGAACCTTTGTGGAGTTAAACCGATATGTCCCATAACAGGGATTCCAGCTCTTACTATCCCTTTTATTACATCTATCATCTCTTCTCCTCCTTCTAATTTTACAGCATCAGCTCCATGCCTCGCAAAGATCCCAGCGTTTCTTACAGCATCAGAAACTGAAGTTTCATAGCTTAAAAAAGGCATATCTGCTACAACTAATTGAGGGGGCTTGGCTCTAATAACCGAATCCAGATGAATAATCATATCTTTCATATTTACTTTTAATGTGCTTTCCTTCCCTTCTACTACCATCCCAAGGGAATCTCCGACTAATATGCTATCAAGGTTCGTCTGTGATATTATTTTCGCTGTTGGATAATCGTATGCTGTTAACATTGTTATTTTCTCTTTTTTCTCCTTTTTCTTTAAGAAATCCCTTATTGTAACCTTTTCCATAAATCCTCTTTGAAATAATTGAAGCCAAAGTTAATATTCTCTTAATACTCTCTACTATCTGAAGAGTTTCCTCAAATTGTGATGCCTCATCATAAATCTCAGCAAGTTTAGTTAGTTCATCAAATACCATCAACCTAAAGGTCTTTTTATCAACTTCTGTTAAAATCGATTTTTTGCTCATTAACTCTAATCTTTTCTCTATCTTCTGTGGCTCTAGGGAGTAAAACTTTATTCTAATAAGCTCAACTTTTGGATCAGTATCTTTGTTCTCGTTTACTACGTTTTCTACTTGCTCTCTATCGATAAACTTCCACCAATGTTGATTACTGCTTTTATAGGTTGTTTCTATTATTCCAAAATCCTTTTCCAAGGCTCTTAAAATCATCTTAGGATCAAAGTTATACCCCTTTTCTGTTAATTTTTCTACTACACTTTTATAGCTAAAATCCCCCAACTCGGTCCTTTCATTTTCATAAGAGCATTCAATTGCTGCGATTAATGTTTCTTTTCCCTTATCACCAAACTTCAGTAAGAACTCTAGTGTTCTATCGCTTACACTACCAATCACATTATATTTTTTTCTGAATGCTTTTATATTCTAATTTAATGAGGTTTATGGTATAATGGAGGAAAAATTTGCAATAAGTGTTATTCATCTTAGTAAGAAGTTTGGGAATTTTGTTGCTCTTAAGGATGTTAACTTTAGTGTAAAGAAAGGTGAAGTGTTTGGTTTAATAGGTCCCAACGGAGCTGGCAAGACAACAACCCTTAGGATTATTTCTGGGATAATAAGGAGTTATGAGGGAAAAGTGGACATCTTCGGATTTTCTCCTATTGAAGCAAAGAATAAAGGCTTAATTTCATACATGCCAGAGGATGCTTTTCCTTACGAGAAACTGAGTGGAATAGAAAATTTAGAATTCTTTGCCAAAATTTACAGCAATAATGATAAGAATAAGGAGGAAGAAATGATAAAACTAGGGATTCAGATAGCTAACTTGGGAGATAAAATATATCAGCAGACGTCCACTTATAGCCGAGGGATGAAAAGAAGGCTAATAATTGCAAGGACATTAATGGTAATGCCCAAATTAGCAATTTTGGATGAACCAACATCTGCATTAGATGTAGATTCCGCTGTAAGAGTTAGGCAAGTTATTGTAGATATGGCAAAGAAATTCGGTATAACTATAATTCTCTCTTCACATAATATGCTCGAGGTTCAATATCTCTGTGATGATGTGGCAATGATAAATGATGGAAAAACTATAATTTCTGGCAGTCCAAAGTTTATAATAGAAACTTTAGGGGTTTCAAACCTAGAAGAAGCTTTTATGAAGGTGGTTTCTAATGCTCAAAATATTTCTCAGTAAAGAATTAATGGAGATTAGACGAGATAAGAAGCTCCTTCTCTCTTCAATTCTCCTCCCTTTTATTCTTCTTCCCCTAATAGGAATAATCCTTTATGCCTCAGTATCAGCTCAACCTCCTGTAATAGCTGTAATAAATCAAAATCCAGCAAATACCCCTTATGTTAACATCGTAACAGACTACATTAAAGAAAACGGAGGAATTGTGGTTACAAATTCAACACAAGCAGATGTAGTAATAGTATTTCCTAATGACTTTTACGAGAACGTGTCTAATATAAGTAGGCAAGCATATTTGGATTTCTATGAGCTTATTTCTTCTAACCAGAATGCCATAAATTTGGCAGATTCAGCTCTAAACAAACTTCTTTTAAACATATCCAATTCAAGGATAGAATATTTGTCAAAGATGGCTCATGTTAATGTTACTCCAGAATCAGTTAGAGATCCGATATACCTTGTTTTAGGTTACAGATCAGTAAGTGGAAAAGCTGTCTCTGCAGGAGTGAGTGAATTAGCTAGTTTTGCAAGGATAATAGCTTTGATATTATTCCCTAGTGCTACTCCAGTTGTGTTTTATTTGCTTGAAGGCATAACTGGAGAAAGAGAAAGGAAAACATTAGAGTCGCTACTCGCAACACCTCTTTCCATAAGATCATTTATAATCTCAAAACTCGCTGTAGCTGTCGTGCTAGGAGTCTTTTCTTCATTGGGAGATATCATAGGTACGTTCCTCTTCATTTTCTTATCTTCAGTTGCTTTTAATATAACCATCTCATTAACTTTACCATTCTTATTAATCATAATATTTGTATATTTAACATCAATATTTCTAACAGGTGCTTTGAGTCTTATTTTCCTTTATATCTTTGGAGGATCAACTAGAAATATTCAAATAATAAACTTCATAATTATTTCCTTCGGGATGATAGCTTCATTTGTAGCATTATTTATAAACCCTAGCCAACTAAGTTTTCCACTATCAACAATATATGGAATACCTTATGTACAGCTTAGTCTTGGGCTTTTGTTATATGTATTCGGTTCATTACAAGAATCCATATTCTCTATTTCAGTAACATTAGCATTCTCTGTACTTTTAATACTGCTGATATCCAAGTTCTTTAATTCAGAGAGGCTTCTCTTAAAATAAAAAATATATTTTGGTTTATGAAAGTATAATATATGGCAGTAAAAGCCTATATCTTAATCGTAACAACTGTAGGAAAAGAAACGGAAGTAGCTAATTCGGTAAAGAAAATTAATGGAGTAAAAGAAGTGAATCCAGTTTATGGAGAATATGATGTAGTAGCTGAGATAGTTACGGAAAACCTAGACGAGCTGAATAAGGTAATATCTCAAATTAGAAGAGATCCTTCAATTCTAAGAACGGTAACATTAATATCTATGTGATCAGAACGAAGAATTTTTTCTTCATTTCTTTTTCAGTACGTCCCTGCAACATCATTTTTAGTGAGAAAATAGGTGACCCACCTATGCTCATGCGCTCTCGGGACTCGAGAGTATAATCGCATAGGCCCAAATTAACTCTTTTCATTCTTGTTAATAATTTCTACTTCTTCATCTTCGCCTTCTTTCTCTAACAATTTCTGAACTAATTCTTCTACTAATGCGTCCAATTGTGCAACTTTTGCCTCTAAATAAGTTACTGTCTCTTCTAGTTTCTCGTATTTTTTGTCGCTTTTCTCTTCATCTTCGTTTTCCCTTTCCTCAAGGCCTTCTCTTATATAAAACTTAACTAAATCTGTAACTTGAACACCTAAATCTTCAGCCTTTCTCTTCAACTCTTCATATAGTGACTCTGGTAATGACAAATGAATAGTGGGCAATGTGTATTCTCCTCTCAATAAAAATATATGATTACTAATATATTAATCTTAATCATAATAGATTACTCTTGAAAGCGGAGGATGGAAATACCGCTCCAGAAAATACTTAAACCTTAGTATGAAGAATATTAATATCGGATAAAAGATGAGAGTTGTAACATTTAAAGTAGAAGAGGATTTGTTAGAGCTATTGGACAGATATGCAATAAGGTATGGATTAAATAGAAGTGAAGCAATAAGAAAAGCTATTGAAGGATTAGTAAGGACAGAAGTAGAAAGGGAAACTGTACCAGTAGCAAAAGTGGAAAAAGTTAGACTTTAAAAACTATTATGGACCCCTTTTCTACTGTAGTTTCATCAATCTCTTTTTCCTTAACTTCAATAATTTTTCTGTCCTCTTTCATTAAACTAAGGAAATCATCGATTGGGTTAAGTGGCATTAAGTGTCCTTTGATCCAATAATGCATTGGTATAACTATTTTCGGGTCTATCATTTTTATTATGTCTCTTGCTTCATTATGATTTATTGTAATAACTCCTCCTACAGGTATCATTAAAACATCTGGCGACTTTATACTCTTAATGGTTTCTTCTTTAGGTAAATGACCCAAATCACCTAAGTGGACTATACTTCTTCCTTTCTTATCAATTATTTTATAAATAGTATTTTCTCCTCTTCTTTTACCGTTTTCTTTATCATGAAAAGTCTTAATACCTTCAATTGAGTAAGAACCATAGTCAAACTCTCCATATTGTTTAATCTTAACTTCCTTATGAGGAATAATCTCGTATGCATTATGATCGTAATGATTATGAGTTATGAGAATAAGATCCGCTTTTACTTCTGGTCTTGGCAATCCTATACTGCCACCATCATGTGGGTCTAAAAGTATAGAATTATCTATAAGAAAAGACGAATGATATAAAAACTTGATCATACTTTTATTTTTTTACTACTAACTTTAATAGCTATCTCTTTTGCTGTCTCTACATCTACTTTATGTCCTGTCTCTGCTAATCTCTTTACTTCTTCTAATACCTCTCTTAGTTCAGTATCATCTAAGTAAATCCCTTGGTCTTCTAACAATTTCTTTAGACCATGGATACCACTATGTTTACCTAAGGCTAATCTTCTGAAATTACCAACTTCTTCCGGTGATATAGGTTCGTAAGTTAGTGGATTTTCAATCACACCATGAACATGTATCCCTGCTTCATGCCCAAATGCATTTTCTCCCACAATTGCCTTAAAGTAAGGTATTGGTATACCAGTTAGTTCAGAAACAAGTTTACTGGTTTCATATAACTTGTAGGTTTTTACATTTACTTCATATCCAAGTAACTTCTTTAATGCCATCACAACTTCCTCTAGTGCTGCATTACCCGCCCTTTCACCTATGCCGTTAACAGTTACATGGACTTGTCTAGCGCCAGCCATTACTCCGGCTATTGAGTTAGCTGTAGCTAAACCAAAATCGTTGTGACAATGAACACTTACTATCTTATCTTTGGTTACAGAAACTACGTCTTTTATTAAATCATAAAACTTGAAAGGATGCATAGTCCCTACGGTATCGGGAATGTTTATTCTATCAGCTCCAGCTTCTATCGCTGTGCTTACAGCTTTTAGTAGAAAGTCATGATCTGTTCTGGTGGCATCTTCGGGTGAATATTCTACTATTAAACCGTGATCTTTAGCATAACGGACTGCCTCATAGATACGATCTAGTACTTGTTCCCTGCTCATCTTAAGTTTATACTTTAGATGAATGTCTGAAGTTGCTATAAATACATGAATGCTAGCTATTCCAGTCTGTATAGTCTTATCTATATCTTGCTTGTTAGCTCTGGATAACCCTATAACCTCTACTCTGTCTCCTACTTCATCAAGAATCTTTTTAGTTGCCTCAAATTCTCCTTCTGAGGCTGCTGGAAAACCAGCCTCTATTACATCCACTCCTAAGTCTGCTAACTGCTTGGCTATTCTAATTTTTTGTTCTACTGTTAAATCTATCCCAGGGGCTTGTTCTCCATCTCTTAGTGTTGTATCAAATATCCTAACTTTTTTGGAATCAACTAAGAATTGACATCCCAAATGTATAGGTGATTTAAAAATTATAAATCTTTTCTTAAAATAAGTTCAGTTATGTACTTTGCTATTTTTAGTTTGTTTCGTTTAACCCAGCTTACTGGTAAATTATTTTTATAAGGAGGCTTTGAGTATCTTCCTATATAATTAGAGTCGAAGTCCATTCCATATAATATAATATCTTTTGCACCAAACATTTTAGCTAAGACAACTCCTCTGTCCCCATCTGTAAATCCACCAAAAAGATGTAATTTACCAAAAGGGTAGACTTGACACGTCCCTATTATTTTCTTCATATTATTAACCTTATCTAGTTTGCCAATATTGTTGCCGTGGGCATGAACAACATAAATTGAATTTTCAGGATAAACATCTATCCCGTCAAGGTCAGTAACAATTATATCAGGTGTGATTCCTATCTTGTATAAGTAGTTTGTTGCTCCGTCAGCAGATATAATTATATCAGCATCTATTTCCTTTATTTGTTCAAGAGTGGGACCGGCCCCTACAACAGCAACCTTTTTTCCTTTTATAATTTCCATTTCTGTTACTTCTTCATTGTCTTTAATTTTCATGTTTAGAAGCAGAGCTGAATAATAATCCTCCTTTTCGGAATACCCAAAGTGATTTCTAAGAAGGGAGTAAAAATTCAACCAAAAGAAGATATCTGGAAGAATATAATATCACCCTCTTCTTTAACTATAACAATTTTGTAGGTAGATCTAATATACTCCAAATAGGGATTTGTTTTGGAAATTTTAAAAATAATATTCTTATCTGGTATTAATACGTCCTTGAAATCTGAGCCACATATATCTTTATCCAGATCAACTATGAAACTCATCAAATACACTATTTGCTAATTCTAATATATTTTCTAATTCTTTGATAAGAGCTTTTGCCTCAAAATTACGAATTATAACAGTGTCTTTCAAGGAAGATTCATCAATTAATGTAATAGGGTAGAGTCTCTGCTCCATAAGTTGTAATTTTCTAACTAAAGAGATTTCTTTTTCCTCTCTCATGTTAGTTAAGATAAGGTTTAGTTTCTGTGATGCGTGTAGATCGTAAGTATAAATCCCATAAAGCGATAGAAGTGCTTTGCTAACATTCTCAATGAAATTATAGCTGTTATTGATTGTACCGAGTAAATCCCCTTCATCTAGGGAGGTTTTTGTTTGGCTTAAGCTCCTAAAGGCCTTACTAAGAAACTCTGATGCTAAGGCACTATTGTTCATAAATCTACCACCTCTCCTTTATTAATGTCCCCGATCTTAATTGTATTTCCAATATTCATAACACTACTTCCAATGCTATTTTTTTCTCTCTCTACAATTTTATTCTTATCAAAAATTATTTTTCCTCTTGCTATAAGATAGAGCACTATCGGATTATGGAAGCTCATCTCTGAAGGGTCAATTATTATTCCATAAAGTAATGGTCTTTGTCCGTGCTTTTTTACATACCCGAAATAAATATCACTACTTTCTACTTTTTTTATGAAATATTCAAAAATTTCTTCACGTGCATAAAATGATATTTTATGTACCTTATCTAGAAATATAAGAAGAAGTAAAGGTTTTTCCTCATCTAGGCTTTCAATAGCCTCTCCTCCAATTACTATCCCTTTAACTTTATCTCCGTAATGGTCTAACACTAGATTACCTAAGGCTTCCACTATTTGTAATAAAGACTTCATGTTTATTACTTACAAATACAAAACTTAAGTTTGTGTATGAATTAATTACCGAGTACCTAAATTCCCGTACTTCAGAAAGGCTACCAGTTTTAGAGCTAGAAATACCTTGTAGTACAGAATGTTTAAATAATTCTAGGTTTAAAGACCTACTGAGCATATCCTCTTTTAAATCGCAAGTTGAAGTAATAGATAGCTTAAAAGATTTAATTAATTATAAAATAAATAACTTGCTTGAAGATATTTCTGGTAAGATATCGGATAGAGATTCTGTAGATCTAAATTCCCTAGCATATTCCGTTTATAAAATTATAGAGTTCGGAGGAGATTATGAGATAGGTTACGAGACTTTAAGGTTTGAAAATAAAACAATATTCGTAGGAACTTTCAGCAATATAATGAAATTAAGCAAAGAAATAGAAAAAGTCATATCTGACGATAATATAAAATCAATATGTAATGAGATAAGGTATTTAACTGAGTCATTATGGGAACATTTCGATAAGAATATAAGGAGGGCTTTGAATGAAGTTCAGAATAGGGCTTGAAGGATTTTCCTTTGATTCAGCTCATTACACTCTGTCTTCAGAAGGGAATCAGCAACTCCATGGGCATACATATAAAGTAAGTGTTGAAGTTGAAGGTACTATAGATGAAAAAAGCGGATTTGTTATAGATTTCGAAATATTAAAGAAAATAATAGCGGAAGTTATTAGAGAATGGGATCATAAATTGATAGTGCCAATAGAAGATTATAATCAGATTTATATAAAGGGCCCTTTTAAATTAGAAGTAAAAACGATACCTCATAAATACCCAACTGTTGAGTACATTGGCTTAGAAATAACTAAAATAATTTATGAAAAGTTAGAGAAAAAATTCAAAATTACAGTAAAAATATATGAAGGAGAGAATAATTACGCTATAATAGAATATCCGTGAGTTACCTTACAATAAATCTAAGTCCTATATTATCGATTATTTTACACCCTTGATTAGGTTCCCTATAAAAACATACGGTTTCACTATCAAAAGAATAACAGTCGTAAGGGTTCTTAATAAACTCCTCAATCGAAAATTCCCTTCCATTTGCCTTTCCCTGCTTTTTGATACATCCTTTAATTTCTAATCTTTCTAGCTCTGAGTTTACACTTAGAACTATTCCTCCATAAAGCAGTGCAAAACATTTATCGAAGGGCTTATCTTTGCAAGCTTCTTCTATGTCAAGTGTTTCTTTCAATTTGACAAGAAAGTCATCGTCAACCTTTGGAGGTAAAGTGGAAATATAGATTTTTATCTTACCTTTTTTCTCTTCCACTATAGTCGGTATTGAGGCTGATATATCCACGTTTAAACAGTGGTCTATCTTGTATATAATTTTTATCTAGTTGCAGAGCTATTTCCGCTTTGGCTAATTCATAGCCAATATAAAGTGCATGCTCTGAATTAACATTAATTAATTCAACTAGTTTTCTCCCTATACTTAGCCCGTCACTTCCTCTTATCTTTATTGGATTTCTTCCTAGCCATTCAAGGTCTATTTTATCCTTTTCCAAATAAATTCGTACAAACCCCTTATCCATGTATTTAGGTTCTATATGCTCACTTATTTCAATTAAATTGTCATCTTTCTTTTCATCTTCTTTCTCTCTCTTCATCCTCTTCTTGTCCTTAAGAATTAACAAGTCTAACCCTAAATCTTTAGGTAAAGTCTTTTTCTTAATTGCCAGACTTATCATTTTACTAGCAATTCTCGTTTCATATGAGCTCCACCTTGTCTTATTATGCTCCATTACAAGTAAATTGCCAATACCTATTTCGCCTGCAATGCCAGTAAGTAAAGCATTTACTCCTACGCTGTCCGCATCTATTAATTCTGTTGCATTAAGAATGCCCATGAGAATAGGAGCATCAGTCATTTTTCTTAGCTTCTTATACTCTATTATACTATCGACTAAGCCAAACATAGGAGGAGAAAGAACGGGATCTAAGATTAATTTTTCAAATCCCTTATCTCTAGCCTTTTTGTAAATTTCATAAGCAACTTCAGCTCTGTTTTCCGTAGATAAGGGGGCTATTATAAAAGCCTTATCTTTTATTACTTCTAGGTCTTCCAAGTTTTTCTCGTTTAAATTAAATATGAAGTCTGCCCCAGCTTTAGCTCCTTCTATTAACTCGTTTACAGATGCAGAGTCTATTGCTACCTTATAACCTAGGTTGCTAAGTTTTCTCACTTTATTTCTTACCTCTTCTACGTTTTCATGTCCATTTGGAAATCCAAGTACTATTACATCTACATACTCCTTCACTCTCTCAGCTTCCTCTATCAAAAACTCTTCATCTTTACTCGCGTCAAGCTCTATGAATATCCTAAAAGGAGGAGAAAATCTAGGAATCTTAACTCCATTGATTTCAAATGCATAATTTCCCTCCTTTTCTATCTTTTCTATTTCTTCTTCCACGTTCTCTTCTTTTATTTTTCCTATTATGACATCTGCTGGATATACAGATGATAAGGAGATTCCCTTTTCTAACGCATCAATAACTAGTGGTATGTCTCTATAATCCTCGGTACCTTTAAAGGTCTTTATTTTTGTCATTTCCTCAATCTTTTTTGCATCTCCGCTAACTAAACCAGGTAAGATTATGTAATCATAATCCTTCAATTTCATTCCTTTCAATCTTTCAGCAATGTAATCAACAGTCATTAATGAAGCAACTGGATAGTTAAGATTAAGGACATCAGCGTCAATATTCTTTTTAATTTCCTTTACTATTTCTTCCACTCCATCAAAGGCTAATTTACCAGTTACGAAGAGAACTTTCACAAGTTACCAATATTCCTTTTAGATTTAAAAATGCGATATCAGAAACTCTTTTATTTAATTTTTCCTATCATATATTGATGAGTCTATTACCAAGATCTTTTGATGTAAAACCTGGAGAGAAATTTGACGTAATAATTATAGGAATGGGTCCAGCCGGATATAGTGCTGCGCTCTACTCAGCGAGGTATATGCTAAAAACTTTAGTTATAGGTGAGACCCCCGGAGGTCAATTAACAGAAGCAGGAGAAGTAGATGACTATCTTGGTCTTATTGGTATACAAGCTGCAGACATGATAAAAGTGTTTAACAAGCATATTGAGAAATATAATGTACCTGCAATTATGGATACTGTTGAAAGCTTTAGGAAAGAAGGAGATGAGTATATAGTAAAGACTAAAAGAAGAGGGGAGTTTAAAGCTGATTCATTAATTGTCGCAATCGGTGTTAAAAGAAGGAAGCTAAACGTTCCAGGCGAAGCTGAATTTACCGGAAAAGGAGTATCTTATTGCTCAGTTTGTGATGCTCCATTATTCAAAAATAGACCTGTTGTTGTAGTTGGCGGTGGTGACTCGGCATTAGAAGGGGCAGAGTTGTTATCCCGTTATGCTACTAAAGTTTACGTTGTTCATAGAAGGGATGAATTTAGAGCACAACCGATATACGTCGAAAGCGTAAAACAAAAACCTAATGTTGAATTTATCTTAAACTCTACGGTTAAAGAGATTAAAGGGGATAAGTTAGTAAGAAAAGTTATAGTGCAGAATCTAAAGACAGGTGAAACTAGAGAATTAGACGTTAATGGAGTCTTTGTCGAGATAGGATTTGAACCACCAACTGACTTTGCTAGGCAAAACGGCTTAGAAGTAGATGATTACGGTTATATAAAAGTTGATGAATGGATGAAGACTAACCTGGAAGGAGTTTTTGCTGCAGGTGACTGTACTGGAATGTGGTTAGGGTTTAGACAAGTTATAACGTCTGCTGCACAAGGGGCTGTAGCTGCTCGTGGGTCTTTCACATATCTAACTGAGAAGAAGAGGAAAAAGTAATGAGAGAAGGGTTAGTTAAAGTTGCAAAAGAGATAATGTCTTTTTTATATGAGGAAAAAGATAAAAGTGGAATAGGTAAAATCATAGGCAAACATGGTAATGATGTAACAAGAGTTATTGATAAAGAATCTGAAGAATTGATATTTGATAGGCTTTCTCATTTGGGATACAAATTTATGTTTGTATCCGAAGAATCTGGTGTTGTAGATAATGGAAATTATGATTATATAGCAGTTATTGATCCTCTTGATGGGAGTACGAATTATATTCAAGGTATACCATGGTCGTCTGTTTCAATTGCAGTGTATAAGAAAGATTCTAGCGATATGCTGTCTTCTGTTGCAGGTGTCGTTGGAAGTATATTCACAAAAAAAGTTTATTCTTATGATGAAGCTAACTCTTATATTGACGATGAGGTTGTATCTCAAGTTTTACCTCCAGAAAAGCTTATTCTTTTAGCTTATTTCTCAAGGTCTAAATTACTTTATATTAAAAATTTTCTCGATGGAATAACCAGAGAGTATAAAATAAGAAGTTTAGGTAGTGCTTCATTAGATATGATTCTAGTATGTTCTGGGAAAGCTTCAATGTATTTTGATGTCAGAGGTAAATTAAGAAATGTTGATATAGCATCTTCATCAAACTTTTGTAAAAGATTGGGAATTAAAACAGTTAATTCTAGGCTAGAAGAATTAAAAATTGGGATAAGGAAAGTAGAAGAGATAAACGAGGCTATTGTTTCTTCTGATCAGAGTTTACTTCAGCTGTTTGCTCGTTCTTTACAGACGGTTTAACTATAGCTATCGCCTCAAGTAAGTCTTCATAGGTTAACTTTCTCTCTTTGTTTCCTTTTATTATTTCTTTTAGGACTTTCATCTTTGCCTCTCTAGTTACTGCAGCTATGTCAGCACCGCTATAACCTTCGGTTATTTCAGCTAGTTTGTCACAATTTACTTGTTCGCATACATCTTTGCCTAAATATTTTTCAAATATATCCCTTCTTTCATTCTTGTTGGGTAATGGCATATATATTACTCTATCAAATCTACCCGGTCTTTTTAATGCAGAGTCTATATCTTCAAGTCTGTTCGTTGTTCCTATTACAACTACTTCCTTCAAGCTTCTTATACCATCCATCTCTGTTAGCAACTGATTAACTATCTTTGATGCTTCAGATTTCTGTCCTTCACGTTTAGGCGCAATTGCATCTAATTCATCAAGTAATAATATTGATGGTTTATTTTCTCTAGCTCTATTGAAGACTTCCTTCACGGCGGATACTGCTCCTTCATAACCTTTGTAAAGAATTTCAGCACCACTTAGCATTATTAGTTTCACTCCTAGTGTTCTAGCTAAAGCTTTTGCCATCATTGTTTTTCCTACACCTGGTGGTCCATAGAGTAATATTCCTCTTATTGAAGGGATCTTCATTTGTTCCATGAGACTATAATATTTAAACTGCATTTCTAGCAAGTCATATAGTTCTTTCTTTATATCATCATACCCGCCTATATCGTTTATAGTTATCTTTTCAAAATCTTCTTCCTCTGGTATTTCTGGTCCTCTAAATTTCCTTTCATAATCTAACCTGAATTTCTCGTACTCATCCAACATCTGTAAAGTAACGCTTGGCTTATAACGCTTAATTACACTAACGAAATCTTGCATTGTTATTTTTCTTTCTATCTTCTTCTCCAATGCGTCTACTGCTGCAATTCTTGCAACTTCTTGCACCACGTTTGCAATATCAGCACCACTAAATCTTTCAGTCATTTCAGCCAATTTGTCGAAGTCTACATCATCTGCTAAAGGCATGTCTTTACAGTATATCTTAAAGATCTCTTTTCTTGATTTTTTATCTGGAACTCCAATGTAAATTAACTTGTCAAATCTTCCTGCTCTCAAAAGGGCTTTATCTAATAATTGCGGTACATTAGTAGAACCTACTATTATTACTCCTTCTTCACTTTGTAAGCCATCTATTTCTGATAACATCAAGGAAAGAAGTCTAGGAGTTACCGAATCCCCAGTATGGCTTTCTCTTTTTACGCCTATAGTATCTATTTCATCAAAGAATAATATACAAGGAGCGTTCTTTCTTGCATTAGCAAAAAGTTCTCTCAATCTGGCCTCGCTTTCTCCATACCATTTACTCATTATATCGCTCACGTTTACATAAATGAAGTTGATCTTAGCTTCATTGGCTAAAGCTCTCATCATGAGGCTTTTTCCACAGCCTGGCGGTCCAAAAAGTAATATTCCTTTTGGTGGTCTTAGACCATATTTCTTTGCAACGTCCTTGTACTTTAGTGGTAACTCTATGTACTCCTTGATTTCTTTCTTTATATCATCATACCCTCCTATCATATCCCAAGTTATTTTCTCTTTTACTTCCTCCTTCTTTTTCTGAGATTTCTGCTGGATCTGTAGAGCTTTATCTGATAGGATGAACTTTTGGCCTTGCTTCTTAAAGAGAAATACCAAGACAACTACGACTGTTGCAAGTGCAGCAAAAACTTGAAGTAACTGAATAAAATAAGGTGGTATACTCATTTGAGTTCAAAAAACACTATGGATTTACAAATATTTAAATTATAGTTAGAGTTTTTCTCCTTTCAAAATCTCCATTGCAGCGTTGTAACCCGGTGCACCGGTCACGCCACCACCAGGGTGTGTTCCGGATCCACATAAATAAAGATTCTTTATTGGAGTCCTATAATCAGAGTAACCTATTAGCGGTCTAAAGAAGTAAAGCTGGTCTGGCGTCATATCTAAATGAAAAATATTCCCTCCCCATATACCAAATCTTCTCTCTAGATCCAAAGGAGTAAGCATTTCAAACTTAACCGGTTTAAAATTAGGTGCATATTCTCTTATTTTCTCTATAGTTATTTCTGCTATTTTGTCTTTAATGTTATCTAAATCTTTAGAATATGGCAAATATTGACCGAATATATTAAATACGAACTTTCCTTGAGGAGCTAAAGTTGGGTCTACCGTAGATGGTATATTTAGTGAGAGCCAAGGTTCTCTTGAGTAGCCAATAACTTTTGAATCAATATATGCTCTTTCAACGTAGTCAACAGAGGGAATAGTAAGAATTGAAGCAACATGCTCTGGTCTTAATGACTTCCCAGTACCAAAATCTGGTAATTCCTCTATGAAACCATTGATCTTGAAAGAGACTCCAGTTGTCTTTAGAGATTTTACTTTTTTGATAAACTCCTCATCGAGGTCTCCATTTCTTAAAAGTTTTAAGAAGGTTGTTTTAGGATCAGTGTTTGAAACAACTATTTTGCTTTCCACGACTTTCCCATCTTTAAGCTTAATACCTTTAGCTTCTCCATTTTTAGTTATAATTTCATCTACTTCAGCATTTGTAAAAATGTCAACTCCATGTGATTCAGCAAACCTTCTCAACGCATTTGAAACTCCTCCCATCCCTCCCTCAACATAACCCCAAGCGCCTTTTACTCCATTAACTTCGCCAAAATTATGATGAAGTAAAACATAAGCAGTCCCTGGTGTGGATGGTGAGGCATCTGTTCCTACTACCGCATCTTCGATTAATGCAGACTTTACTTCCTCGCTTTCAAAAAATTCATCTAAAAATGATTTACCATCTTGGAAGAACATTCTAGCTATAGTCAGTGCTGTATTTTCATCTACGTTTAATCCTTTGAGTATCTTTGCTATCTCTTCTACTTCATTTATCTTTACCGGTCTATTCATAATTAGAAGATCGACGATCTCGGAAAAAGTTTCTAGCAAACTTGAAAATTTTTCATAGGCCAATGCGTCTTTTTTAGAAAATCTTTCAATTTCTTTTTGAGTCTTCTTAACAGAAGTCCAAATAGTTATACTTTTGTTGTTTCCGAAAGGAACAAAAAGCCCTGGATCTTTTAAGTAAACTTTAAGTCCGTAATTGTAAAGTTGAAGGTCTTCAATTATCTTACTTCTAAAAAGACTAAAGACGTATGAAGCTGTAGAGACTCGGATCCCAGGCCATAACTCTTCTGTTACGGCAGCCCCTCCTATAATATTTCTTCTTTCAAAAATTGCTACCTTCAGTCCTTCTTTAGCTAGATAAGATGCAGTAACTAGACCGTTATGACCTCCACCTATTATTACTGCATCGTAAATTCTATTCACCTCCTCTAAGCCTAATTACTATTGCTACCACTGCTCCTAGTGTTGATAAACCCATTGCAACGTAGGCTAGGACAAGTAATAATTCAGTCGGACTCATTTGAGATAACTTAATTAACTTAAATAAAACTTTAGTGGTATGAGTTTCGTCTATCCAGATTATAATAAAAATAGTGTTTACAATTTAGCTTGTGGTATTGCAGACTTCTTAGGAGTAAAAAGAGAATGTAAAGGTAACAAGATTAGCATACCCGGTAAAAAACTAGTTCTTATTCTTCTAGATGGTCTTGGTTATAATATGCTTAAAAATACTGGATATGAAATAGAGAGCAAAATAACTACAGTTTTTCCCTCGACGACATCAACAGTTATAACGACTCTTTTCACTGCCCAACTGCCTGGTGAACATGAAATTCTAGGTTATAATACTTTTTCGAAGAGACTAGGAGGAATTGCGAATGCACTTAGATATACTTATCCTCCTGTAGGATCAAGAGACTCTATAAGTCAAAACATAAAATTCGCAAGTGCGTTTCCTAACGTAAAAGGCTATCTATCTGAGGTGAAAGATAAAAAAACAGCATCTGTTGTTCCAAAGGGTATTGAGAATACTGAGTTCAGTATGGCTACTCATGGTAAAGTAAGTACTACTAAAACTTACGTGAATTACTGGGATGCATTATATGAGTTTAATAATATACTTACTGGTGATTATGACTTTATTTACTTTTATGTACCAGACATAGACACCCTTGCTCATAAACACGGACCTTCATCTTTACCAGTCAAACAAGCTATAAAAGATATTTATGAGGGAGTTAGACAAATAGCCTCTAACCATAAGGACTACACGTTTATAATAATAGCTGATCATGGTCACGTCGAAGTCTCTTCTCATATATTATTAAATTCAGATAATGAACTACTAAACCTGCTATATTTACCACCTTATGGGGATTCAAGAGCTTTGTTCTTTATTACTAAATTTGAACTTAAGACTTTTCTTTACCATAAATATCCCGATCTAAAGGTTTTTGATAAGTTAGACTTTGAGAAGTTGGTTGGAACAGATCATATTAGTGCAGATTTCATAGCCGTACCAACAGATAGCAAAGCATATATTTACCCGTTTAAAGATGAATTGGACGATTACGCAAAATTAAAAGGTCATCATGGTGGATTGTCAGAAGATGAAATGTATGTTCCTTTGGTGATATTAAATGCCTGAATATTTTATACCTAAATGGGAAGAAATAGAAGAAGGGATACTTTATATAGCAGAGAAAATGGTCAACGAAAATTTTGTTCCAGATACTCTTGTTGCAGTTCTTACTGGTGGTGTAATACCAGCCAAGCTTATTTCCGATGCACTTGGAATAAAAAACATCAAATATATAGATATTAAATTCTACAAAGGGGTAGAAGAAAGAGAAAGGAAACCAGTAATTAAAGCTGTATATGTAGATAATATTGAGAATAAAAACGTTCTTATTGTAGATGATGTGGCAGATACTGGTGAAACATTAGACGCAGTAAGTAATATCTTGACAATGTATAATCCATCTATGGTTAGATCTGCAACAATTTATGTAAAACCTTGGTCTAGGAAATATCCAGATTATTATTATAAAATGCTTGATAAGTGGATAATATTTCCTTGGGACAAGTGGGAAGTAGTAAGAGAAAATACAGAAGCTCCAGTAGATAAAAAAGAAAGATATTTGGAAATTCTTAATAAACTTAGAAGATAGATGGTTCTCTATATTCTCCCCATAATTCTCTAAGAGTTCCGCTTATTTCTCCTACTGTAGCACCAGCCTTTATTGCATTAAGTACATAGGGGAATAAGTTCTCATTCTCTTTTTCTGCGGCTTTCCTAAGCTCATTTAGAGAATCTCTCCATTTAATTTCATCTCTTTCACTTCTATATCTTTTCAAGCGTTCTAATATTCTATTTCTTACTTCTGGATTCACTCTAAAGACCTCTGTTGTTCCTATCCAATCCGGTTCATAGAACATATTAACACCTACTTTTACTAGATCTCCACTCTCAATTCTCTTTTGTATTCTATAAGCACTCTCAGCTATTTCTGCTTGTGGATATCCTTTTTCTATTGCTTTCATCATTCCTCCCATGTTTTCGATCTTTTCTATTATCTTCCAAGCTCTTTCCTCGATTTCATCAGTCAGTGCCTCAATGAAATATGATCCAGCTAATGGATCTATTGTATCAGTAGCTCCACTCTCGTATGCTATAATCTGCTGAACTCTAATTGCTATTTTAGCTGATTTTTCACTCGGTAAAGCTAGGGCTTCGTCGTAAGAGTTTACATGTAAACTTTGTGTCCCACCAAGTACCGCAGCTAAGCCTTGCAATGTCGTTCTTATAATATTAATCTCTGGTTGCTGAGCTGTTAATTCTGCTCCGCCAGTCTGAGTATGGAATCTTAGCATCATTGAGTCTGGCTTTTTAGCATTAAACCATTCTTTCATTATTTTTGCCCACATTCTCCTTGCGGCTCTAAACTTTGCTACTTCCTCAAAGATGTTTGTGTAACCTGCAAAGAAGAAAGAGAGTTTCGGAGCAAAATCATCTACTGGAATCCCTCTTTCCATGGTTTTCCTCACATATTCAATTCCATCTGCTAACGTAAATGCTACTTCAAGTACAGCATCAGCACCAGCCTCTCTAATGTGATAACCACTTATGCTTATGGGGAACCATTTGGGAATATTTCTCGCTGAATATTCTATTAAATCAATAGCATATCTCATAGATGGTTCTGGGGGATAAATAAAGTTCTTTCTTGCTATGTATTCCTTTAATATGTCGTTCTGAACTGTTCCATCTAATACTTTTTTATCTATACCTCTAGATTCTGCTACTGCAGTGTACATGGATAAGAGTTCTATTGCAGTAGCATTTATCGTCATAGAAGTAGATACTTTATCAAGGGGTATTTGATTCATTACTAAATCCATTTCTTTCCAGTGGAACATTGAAACTCCTACTACTCCAACTTCAGTTAAGGCTAACACATGATCTGGATCTAAGCCTAGTTGTGTAGGTAAATCAAAAGCCATACTAAGGCCTGTCTGCCCTGCTTGAAGAAGCTTTCTAAACCTTTCATTTGTATCTTCAGCTGATCCGAATCCAGCATATTGTCTAATTGTCCATAATCTCCCCCTATACATTGTGGGGTAAATTCCTCTTGTAAAAGGATATTGACCGGGGTAACCTATTTTTTCCTCATAAGACCCTTTTAGGTCTAAAGGCGTATAAAGTCTCTTGACCTCAATTTCTGAAGGTGTTTTAAATGACTGCTTTCTTTCGGGTCTCTTACTTAACCATGGTTTAAGTACTTTTTCTTCCCACTGTTGATAACTTTCTTTAATTTTATCCTCAATGTCCAATCTTTAGCCCCTAAGCTTATATAGGTTTAAACACTATAAAACTTTTGCTTTTTGAACAAACTTTTAAGCTAAAAATGTAAAAAATACTTGATGGAAACTCAAAATATTGACCATATAGGAGTAGTTGTAGAAAACATAGATGAAGCGATAAAATTCTATACTGAAAAACTTGGAATGAAAGTTGTAGATAGAGAAATTTTAGAAGACAGAGGTCTTAAAGTTGCTTTTTTAACTGGAAAAGAAGGGGAAACAGCGATAGAACTTTTAGAGCCAATTAATCATGAAGATATGAACAATACTACAGCAAAGTTTCTTAAGAATAGAGGTCCTGGTCTCCATCATTTGGCAGTTAAGGTAGAAAACATAGAAGCTTCATTAAGAGAGTTAGAATCACAAGGTCTTCAACTTGTTGATAAGAAACCAAGACCCGGTGCAAGGGGTCATCTGGTAGCTTTTATTCACCCTAAAAGTGTAATGGGAGTTTTATTAGAATTGGTACAACCAAGAGAATGATTGATTTTTTAATCTCTGGTTCCTAAATTATAATTGGGATCAACCATGTCAAAGAAGAACAAAGATATATTTGATTTGTTTGATGAGATGGTTAGAGAAATGGAAGAAGAGATAGAAAAATTTGAAAGAGAGTTTATGAGATTAGGAAGCGAAGAAGGTGCTAAAGTTTATGGTCCTTATGTGTATGGGTTTAGAATTACAGTAGGCCCTGATGGAAAACCAAAAATCGAAGAGTTTGGAAACGTTAAGAACTACAAAGGGAAACCGCTTGTAAGTGAAGAAAGAGAGCCTTTAGTTGATGTAATAGAGAAGGGAGATGAAATTAGAGTTGTTGCTGAAGTCCCCGGAGTTAACAAAGACCAAATCAAAGTAAAAGTAAGCGGTAATAAAGTAATAATTCAAGCTCAAGGAGAAGACAGAAAGTATTACAAAGAAGTAGAACTACCAGCCGAAGTTGATGATAAAAGTGCTAAAGCCACATATAATAACGGTGTTCTTCAAATAACGTTAAAGAAGAAACCTCAGCAAAAGACAGAAACAGAAGTTAAGGTTGAATAGATTCTATTTTTTTAATTATTGCTTTTTCACTTTGGATGAAACTAAGCCCACTAGGATCCTCAATTATTAAAGTAAAAGGTTTCTCTCCCTCTTTTGCCTCAAAGAGATCTTTACATGTTTTTTCATTACAGTCCTCAATTTGATCTACTATTATTTCCAAAATCCCTTCTATAGTGGTTACTACTCCTTGATATGCCGTACCAGCGGTTATTTCCACTCCTAGTTCTGGTATAAATACGCTCGCAAAAGCTGATCTATATACAAATGTGTTTAGGTCTTCTTTTCCATTAACTTTCATCTCTAGCCTTATAGGGCTTAGTGTCTCAAATGGTTTTATATCCCTTACTCTATAACCACAGTTCTCACACTCCCACACCGAGAGTTCTAACTTTCCCACCTTAGGAGCTTCATATAAGTATTCCTTGATGACGAATGTCTCTTTATGACAGACTGGACAGATATGCTTTCCTTGATAGAGTAGTTTTGGTTCACTCATTTTGGTCTTCATATAAAATTTAAAACCCAAGTACAAATTATTTATTGATAAAAGTGGTGAGATGAACTATCCTAAAGAAAGTGAAGACGGAAAGATAGAATATAAGCTTATTCTTAGCAATAAAGACGAAGATCGCTTGCAAGAATTAGCCTCTCAGATGAAATATAGGTTGGAAGAAGGAGGAGGGGAGGCTTTCTATATAATAGGAGTTAGTGACAATGGAGAAGTATTAGGTTTATCGGAAAGTGAACTTGATAAAAGCTTAGAAATTCTCTCCAAGATTGCGTCAATTATAAACGCAAAAATTGTTCACATTAGAAAAGTCCAAGCTAAAAAAGGTAAATATATTGCAGAAGTTCTAGTAAGAATTCATAGGGAACGTATACCAGTCCAAGTTAACATAGCGGTAATGGGACATGTCAATGCTGGTAAAAGCACCCTAACCGGGGTATTACTTTTTGGTAAGTTAGATGATGGTAATGGTACTTTAAGAGCACTAGTGGCTAACCATGTACACGAGGTAATAACTGGTAGGACATCCTCGATAACATTAAGAGTTCTTGGGTTCAAAGATAATAATGAAATAGTAAACTGGAATCTAAAAGATCCACTAGATGAGGCAGATGTAACGTTAAATAGTTCCAAGATAGTTCGACTTATTGATCTAGGAGGTCATGAAAGATATTTAAGAACTACGTTAAAAGGCTTATTAGGTTATGATGTTAATTACGTAATGCTAGTAGTAGGAGCAGATGACGGACTATCAATAATGGGTAAAGAGCATCTTGCAGTAGCGTCTATCTTACATTTTCCAATCTTTATAGTTATAACTAAGGTTGATAAATACAGTAAAGAAAGAACAAACCAAATAATTAACGACGTAAAAAATATTCTCAGAATCCCTGGAATTAATAGATTAGTAATGGAAGTAGAGGGTGAAGAAGATATTCTAAACGCTATTCTGGCAATGAGAACCGGCAGAGTGGTTCCTATATTTAAAGTGTCTAACGTTACTGGTGAAGGGCTAAACTTACTTTCTAGGTTTTTAAGTATGTTACCTCCTAAAGAGATTATAAGCGTACAAGGTTCACAGAATCCTCTTGTTTACATTGATGAGATCTATAACGTTACTGGTGTTGGGACAGTAGTTTTGGGCTCTGTAATCAGAGGCAATATAAACTCTAATGACACTTACTATATCGGCCCAACAAAGTTTGGAGAATTTAAGCAAGTAAAGGTAAAAACAATACAGCTAAACAGAGTGTTTGTAGATAACGTTAACCCTGGAAGTATTGCAACTTTTGCAATACAAGGGGTAGAAAAAGATTGGTTAAGAAAAGGTATGGTATTGATAAAAAGCAATGCCAATGCGTATAAGAGATTCAAAGCCAAAATAATAGTTTTACATCATCCTACTACAATTAGAGAAGGATATGTGGCTACCATGCATCTTTATACTATAAGGCAAGCCATAAAATTTGTTAAAATATCAAAAGGATACTTAAGAAGTGGAGATTCATCGGAGGTTCTCCTTACTTTCCTTTACAGACCAGAATATATTGAACAAGGTCAGATATTCTTATTTAGAGAAGGAAGGACAAGAGGTTTAGGTGTAATAACAGAACTGATAGATTAAGATACTGCTTGTGCAGTACATTCAAGAATCTGTTTCGTTAACTGTGATACTTGCTTATCAACAAAATTTTGCAACCCGGGTATATTTGTTGTCACTTCATAATCAACGTCGTAAACTAACTCATGATTTTCTATTTTCACTAGACTTCTAATAGTTGCTTTTACACCAGCACCATTTACCTCAATAACCGTTTCTGACCAGTCTTCTCCCTTATTAAAAGCCTTAACTTCACCCTCTGTCTCAAGAGTTAATATTCCTATTTTGCTTCTTGCAGTAAATCTATTTCCATTTACTTCCTTTACCCCAGGGACACAACGTAATAAACCATGATAAGTGGAAATAAAGTCTTCAGCTTTTTTGGGGTCACCTATCTTTATTTTACCTTGTAGTTTCATGTACTACTCGCCTTTGTTTTAATGCACTCAAATAGATCATTTAAAATTTTGTTAACAGCCGAGTCCATAAGTCTCGCTCCAATCGAAGCCAATATACCGCTTACTTTTACATCTGCTGAATATTTCAGCTTAGTTGGATTTTCCAAAACAGTTACTAAAGCGGTTATATCAACATTACTGTTTAATCCATTACCTTTTGCTAAAAGAGAAACAGTCTTATTTAATGCATCTATTTGTGTAAATTTAACAGTAGCTTTATACTCCCCTTTGATAAAACCTATACCAGCAGTGCCGACTACTTTATACTCATCCCCTTCTTTGTTTAGACTCTTTAAACCGGGAAAACACGATGCTATTTTTTCTGGGTTTGTTATATAATTCCACAATTGTTCAGCTGAGATAGGAACTTGAACTTCTCCTTCAAATTTCATAAGTTTATTATAAAATGTTAGTATTTATACTTGATGAGAACTGGTTCGATAGTATTAGCTGCGGGAGAAGCAAAGAGATTTGGAAGAAATAAGCTTTTACAACATTTTAATGGGAAACCAATAATAAACAGTGTAATAGATGCTGTAAGTTTTCTAGATAGAGTCATCATAGTCGGAAGATATGCGGAAGAACTATTACCTTATTTGAAGAACGAAATCGTAATTTATAATCCTAGATGGAAGTTAGGACTTAGCGAATCAATAAAAATCGGAGTGCGATTTTTCCAAGACTATGATGCAGTTCTAATAGTCCTAGGAGATATGCCACTCTTAACCCAAAATACAATAAAGAAAATCATATCATCATATAATACGGAATGTTCAGCAGTAATACCAGAGTATCAAGGTACTAGAGGTAATCCTGTTTTAATTTCTAGAGCTCTATTTGCTGATCTTATGAGACTAGAGGGAGACATAGGTGCTAGAGAAATTCTGAAAAATAGAAAAGATGTCTGTTTAGTAGAGGCAGGGAAAGAAGTTATTGTGGATGTTGATGCTGAGTCTGACTTAACTTCTCTGCAGCAGACTTAATCGCTTTTACTATATTTTGATAACCAGTACATCTGCATAAATTCCCAGAAATACCTTCTCTTATTTCTTCTTCAGTTGGGTTAGGCTTCTCTTTGAGTAACCAGTAGGATTCCATTATCATACCCGGTGTACAGTAGCCACATTGGAGACCATGATGTTCCCAAAAGGCTTCTTGAATAGGATGGAGTTTACCATCTTTGGCTAATCCTTCTACTGTTAGGATCTCTGCGTTGTTAGCCTCAACAGCCAATACAGTGCATGATTTTACACTCTTTCCGTTCATAATTACTGTGCAAGCACCGCAGTTTGAGGTATCACATCCAATGTGTACTCCAGTAAAGCCTAAATCCCTAAGGACATGAACTAGAAGTCTTCTGGGTTCAACTTCTGTTTCATATTTTTCTCCATTAATCTTTAACGTAATCTTGACTTTTTCATCAGGTTGAACAACTTTCACTTTTTTCACCTCTTTAATGCGTTTAGTATCGCCTTTTTAGTTAAAACTTTTACCATTTTCTTTTTATATTCTGCTGAACCTCTGAGGTCAGAGGTTGGATTTGCACTTTCCATTGCTCTATTTGATGCTTTCTCAATAACTTCATCATTTATTTTTTTGCCTAATAATTCTTCTTCTGCTCCCTTAGCTCTGACTGCAACATTATTAACAGCTGTTAAACCTATCCTTACATCATCTACCACATCGCCAGAAAGTTTTAACAGAACTGCAACACCTACTATTGCGAAGTCTCCAGCTCTTCTCTCAAGCTTTTGATAGGAGAATTTATAGTTTTCAAAAGTAGGGATCTGAATCTCCGTAACTAGTTCCCCAGGGTTAATATCTGGTGTAAACATATCCTTATCAAAAGATGCAAAATCTACTAGCCTCTCGTTTTTCCTACTGGTCACTTTAATTTTAGCATCCATTGCAATTAAGGCAGCAGGATAATCAGCTGAAGGATCTAGATGTGAGATGCTTCCACCAATAGTTCCCATGTTTCTAACTTGTGGGTCACCTATTTTATTTGCCGTATCACTTAGTAATGGTATTTGTGATTTAGTTATAGTGTAGTGAGTGGTTAGAGCACCGATTTTATATACTGTGTCTTCTTTTTTAACATAGCTTAATGGTAATCCTCTAATCTCAACTAAATATGAAGGCCTCAATATTCTTAGTTTTAACATAGGGATTAAACTATGTCCACCAGCTAGTGGTTTCGCATCATCATGCTCTTCAAGAAATTCCAAAGCCTCATTTAAGTTTTCTGGGATCACATAACCAAACTTTGGAGGATACACAAAAATAGATGGTATAGTTATTTAATATATTTATCTGGTCTCTTTTTAAACTCGGCCATGCACATGGGGCTACAGAAATAGTAAGTTTTTCCTTTATACACAAACTTATATGGCGTAGAATCTTCTACTTCCATTCCACATACTGGGTCTTTAGTTTTCATAATCTCATTTACGCTTATTAGCTTTTTAAGTTAACTTCCAGAGTTTGTCTCTAAGTTTTACAACATCACCTACAACTATTATTGCAGGGGATTTTACATTATTTAGCTCAACAATTTTAGAAAGTTCCTCAAGCTTACCTACAAATACTCTTTGTTTTTCAGTAGTCCCATTTTCTATCACTGCTACTGGTTCGTCTCGATCTCTAATTTTCAATAAAGATTTTTCCACATCTTTAATGATATGTATACCCATAAGGATTATTAGAGTACCTTTTTTCGGCACGTAGTTAATGTCAATAGGTTCTCCTTCAGCCCTTGTAGCTGTTATTACAGTGAATCCAGAAGATGAAGTAAGCCTACTTGTAACCGGAATCCCAGCATATGCAGGTACTGCAATCGCACTAGTTATTCCGGGTATGATCTCACACTCAATCCCATTACTTAATACGTAAATACACTCCTCTTCTCCTCTTCCAAATACATACGGATCGCCTCCTTTTAATCTAACAACTATCTCATGTTCTTTGGCTTTCTCTACCAGAATACGGTTTATATATTCTTGAAGATTAGCATCTCCTATTTCTTTCCCCACATAAATCAGCTCTCCTCTTAGTCCTTGTAGTAAGCTTTTTGCAATAAGCCTGTCATAGACCACAACGTCTGCACGTTTAAGTATGTTATAGGCTTTTAGAGTCAGAAGAGCGGGGTCGCCAGGACCTCCACCTATGATATAAATTTTTCCCATTAGATAGCTCTTACTTTTTTAATTATATAAAATGCAAATAGAACTCCCTCAGGGAATTTTACTCCATACACTAATAATATAATATGTAATTAACGACAAAACTTTCTGGGATTTGAAATAAATTTGCTGCATCATAAATTATGAAGAAATATAAGACATCGCCAACAAAGCCAAGACTGTAAATTATAATTTTCTCAATAAATTTAAAAGAAGAAAGAAAATATCCAATAAGGAAACCTGCAACAGTCATTGACACAAAGGAGCCTGAAAACAATATCTGATTTTCCTCTTCTACTCTAAACATAAATGGAGTTAGCCATGGAATAATTAATGCCAGTGAAAAAACTAAAATTGGTAGAGCATACTTTCTTATAGCCACAGATATGACTGGAATTTTTTCACCTTGTTCATCTTCTATTATTTTATCTTTGCTTGTAGAATTTAATACGTACCAGCCTAAGAGTCCACCACCTAGTATCGGGCCTTGATAGGAAAGTAATTTAGTGATAGGATCCCCAAACACATATATTATAGATGCTACAACTAACAGTGCTATTCCGAGATATTTAGCTAGTGAAAGATAGTTCACAAATTAATATTGGACTCTATTATAAAAAAGTCTTTTTAAGGGTATAACTTGCAGTTATATCTATTGATTTTCAAGGTAGATAAACTTTATAGACTATTTTATCGCCTTCGTCATTCTTATCTAATATTTTAACTCCTTTTTCTTTCATGGCCTCTGCCCACATTTCAACCTGATCTGCCTGAATTCCTTTTAGTGCTATTATTTCAACTTCTTGGTTTCCTCCTTCACTTAACCAGAATTTCATTATACTTAACGCTGGAGAACTGCTACCACACTTAGTATCACTTTCCCTTAAATCTAATACTTTCATTAATATATCATCTCAGAACTAATATTTAGGATCTTTTCATCTTCGAAGAAGTAAATTCTATTCCAATTTTCCTTTTTCATTTTTAATATTATAGAGTAAAGCAAGCTCCTTGTGTTGCAAAAAGCTCCTTTACACTCTGTCATTTCCACTTTAGTGTAATCAATTGTACCCTTCAGAAATTTCTCTCTATCGTCACCAGACGAAAATATAATTATTTCTCTGTTTCTGGTGCTAAAAATTGGAGCGTGAGCAAAGAGTTCTAACTTCTCATAGTTTGAAGGCTCACCAAATA
Organism: Sulfurisphaera sp.; assembly: GCF_059755235.1. Lineage (NCBI taxonomy): Archaea > Thermoproteati > Thermoproteota > Thermoprotei > Sulfolobales > Sulfolobaceae > Sulfurisphaera > Sulfurisphaera sp. The sequence continues at coordinate 41,075 of NZ_DBPRYF010000048.1, read as the reverse complement.
TCTCAGCCATTTTTAAGCTTGCAAAATAAGCTACTCCACAGTTTTCCTCTTTTCCAATAAAGAAAGGATTTTCCTCAATTTCAAAACTTCTACCTTGCTCCTTATCTTCCTCCAGCCTAAAAATTGAGTATAACGCTGAGAGTGACATTAAAAAAGATAAAAACCCCGGAAGTCTAGATTTTGGTTTGTAAGGTAATTCTACTATTTCTTTTGACTCTTTTGCTAGAGGTGAATCTGGATTCGCGGTTACTGCAATAACTCTCGCCCTATTTCTTAATTTCCTAGCTAATAAAACATTATATTTAGTTCTTCCAGAAACTGATAATATTATAACAGGCTTATCAAAATTAAAATCTAGTGCTTCATAAGGATCTAAAACTGTAATTTTCCCTTTCTTTTTTCCTTGGACAGTTAACCCAGCTGCGTATGAGTCTCCTGCTCCAACTATATAACCTTCGTCGAGCTGTATATCAGAGTTAATTTTATAGTTAGTATTTAATTCCTCTTCAAGTAATTTGATATAGTCCATATCATTAAGGTGTAATTTGAGATGAAAAGTATTATCAGAGCAGGGATAGCAGTAGGAGCTGATTCTCCATTAAGGAAAGTTTATGTGGGAGTGAATGATAATAAGATAGAAGTTATAAGTCATGAAGAGCTTACAGGTTATGAGGATGCAGAGCTAGATATTGGTGGTTGGGATAGACTGCTTTCACCTAGCTTTATTACTGTTCATACATTTTTAACACTTTATCCGTTTAGATATAGAATATTTAACGGAAAAATTAATACTAATGAGTTACTCTCTGTAATTAGCAATAACGATACTTATCATTTAGCAGTGTTAGGAGCTTATCATCTTTTGCGTTCTGGCGTAACTACAATAGCTTTTAGCGACAAGTCCCCTGACCCAGTAGCTAGAGCTGTGTCAAACGTAGGATTAAAGCCAATAATAGTTATTTCAGCAGGATGTGCTAATTCTCCGGAAAACTGGGAGAAGGAGTTCAAATCAATGTATAATAGGTGGTCTCATCAAGGTTCTAATAATGTAATTTTGAAAGTGTGTGATCAAGAATTAGCTAAGGAAGTCTTTGAATTATCAAAGGATTATGATGTAGCAGTATTAGCTGAAAGAACTATAGATTTACATTTATTTAAGAAAGAGGATTTACCTAAGACTGTAATTGCATTGGGAGGAGGATCGAGAACTGATCTAGATTTTATAAAAAGCAACAGTATTTATCTCTCATTTACTCCTTCATTTGAAGTCTCAAGGTTTCCATTGAGCGAATTTAAACCTTCAGTATCTTTAGATTTGACTCCAATGTTTGACATTAGACATGAAGTGGCTTACGCTTCAACTAGGTTAATGCTAACAGCAGAAGAAGCTTTTAGGTCTATTACAGTTTGGGGTTATCAGCAACTAGGGATTAACTCGGGTTATCTAGGAGTTAACGCTTCTGCAGATCTAGTGTTATATGAATATAGAGAGCCTCCCGCTTTTCCATTAGATTTTAATTCTCCTTACGAATCATTCATTTATTCCGGGTATTCTGTGGAAACAGTATTTGTTGATGGAGAAAGTGTATTAGATGGAGGAGTTCCACTAAATGTAGGATTAAAAGATATTGAGGAAGGATTGAAGAGGGTGGAAGAGATTGATAAAAGACTTAGCGAAAGAATTAGGGCTGTGGAAAAGGGTAGAAATAGTAGGTGATATAGCGGTAGTTGTAATACCATTCGGTAAATCTGCAGAAGATGTGAGACCATTTGCAGAAGATTTATTGAAGAAATTTTCTTATATTAAGTCTGTCTGGGGGCATTATAGAGATACAAAAGGAGAGTACAGACTGTCCACTTTTGTGCATTTGGCTGGCGAAAATAGGAGTGAGACAGTCTACAAGGAGCATGGTTGCAGATACTTTCTTGATGTAACAAAGGTGTTTTTCTCTTCAAAGCTTTCTTACGAACATCTGAGAGTAGCGAAACAAGTAAGACAAGGGGAAATAATAATAAACATGTTTGCTGGTTATGGACCCTTTTCAATACTTTCTTATATTTTAGGCAAACCCAGTTTAGTATATTCAATTGACATAAACCCATATGCTTACTACTATATGATGGCTAATGTGGATTTAAATAGGGCATATGGTGTCATTCCAATTTATGGTGATGTTTTTAAGAAAATTGAACACTTGCCTATCGCTGATAGAATAATTTCCCCATTACCAGAAAAAGACGAGGAGGCATTCAAAGTAGCCTGGGAACACGTAAAGCAAGGTGGTACAATACATCTCTTTACACAAATAGAAGGAGAAGAACCTGAAAAAGAGGCAATGAGAAAATACCCGAATGTTATTTTTGCAAGAGTAGTGAGAAGTGTTAAGCCAAAAGTTTATCATGTAATAGTTGATATAATTAAAAAGTGAGCATGGACATTTATACGATAATGATACTAGGTTACCAAGTATCTCAAAAGAAAAAAGTAAACGTGGGAATTTTCACCCTTAAATTTCATAGAAGGAAAAGAAAAAACGATTATTTATATATAGTAGAGTTAGAGAGACAAGGAGAGATAATGGAAAGGGGAATTTTCACTGAATATGCAAATGCAGTAATGTATGCAGGAGAAGTGTTTAGTCGTTTTCGTTAATATTTATAAATTGTGAGTTTAATTACTGTTGAGAAAGTTGCTTAGAGACGAAATCCTAGACGTTCTAAAAAGCGGAAGAGTAGATTATGTAAGAGTAGTTTTTGTTGATGTTTTAGGAAATGGTAGAGGTAGGTCTTTGAGAAGAATAGAATTTGAAAAAGCATTAGATAAAGGCGTCGAATATTCAGAATCTCTTTTACTATTAGATTTCCAAGATTTACCTATAAAACCTAGATACGGTGACGTCTTTGCTGTACCAGATACAAGTACCTTCGTCATGATGCCATATTTAGAAAGGACAGCTAGAATACTGTCTTTTGTTACTACCACAGATAACTCTCCTCATCCCTTATGTACAAGGTCTCTCTTATCTAGAGCTATAGATAAGTTAAACGAGGTTGGTTACAATCTTCAAGTATCATTCGAACCCACTTTTTATCTTATAACCTTTAAAGATGGTAAACCAGTACCAGCAGATGAAGCTAGAGCATTCTCATCTGAAGGACTTATGGAACAACAGAATTTTTTAAGAGATCTAATTAAATATTTAGAGAGCGTTGATATACAAGTACAATACATAAATAAGCATTACAGTCCGGGCCAATATGAAATAACGTTTAACATGAGTAATTCTCTTAATTCTGCGGATTCATTAATTACAGCTAGAGAAATAATAAGGGATACTGCAAGATTATATCATCTCTATTCCACCTTTATGCCGAAACCCTTCAAAGAGTATACAAGTAGTAGCATGGACGTTTATATTAAACTCCTAGATCTTTCAAATAAACCAGTCGGAGTAGATACCTCAGATCCTAAAGGTCTTGGATTGAGTAAAGTACTTTACAGCTTTTTAGCTGGTATTCTAGAACATATAGGTTCGATTCTTGCTATAGCCTCACCAACAATTAATTCTTATAAAAGGTATAAGGAAGTTGTCACTCCAAATGTAGCTGGAATAGGCAACGAAAGGCATTACGTAATTAGAATTCCATCTACATATAAAGATGAAGGAGTTTTTGAATTTAGGTTAGCAGATCCTTTAGCAAACCCATATCTATTACTTTCTTCTATGATATTTGCAGGCATTGATGGAATAGAAAGAGGACTAGATGTGGATGCTAACTATGAAGTCACCACATTACCTACAAATCTTAAAGATGCCTTGCAGAAACTTGATAGTGATACAAGGTTAAAGTATTATCTAGGAGAACAGCTTGTAAATACTTTTATTGAATTAAAGAAGAAAGAAATCGAGGAATATGAAAAGGAAATAAGCGACTGGGAAATAAACTCCTACCTTAAATCAGGCTGGTAAAATGAAGGCAGCCGTTTTTAGAGAGATAGGAAAACCACTTAGCATAGAAGAAGTTCCAATTCCTAAGTTAGAAAATGAGAAAGAAGTACTATTGAAAGTAAGAGCTACCGGTGTATGTCACGGAGATTTGCACATTCTAATGGGGGACTGGAAATATGAAGTCCCAGTAAATCCTCCTATAATTCTAGGTCATGAAATTGTAGGAGAAGTAGTGGAGGGAGGAACAAGATTTAAGAAAGGAGATCTTGTAATGGTTTACAATGCATTTGGATGCAAAGAATGTAAACACTGTAAAGCTGGCTTTTATCAGTTTTGTGAACGAGTAAAGGTGCTAGGTGTAGAAATGAATGGTGGTTTTGCAGAATATGTAAAGGTGCCTGATGAGGATTTTTTAGTAAAAGTTGAAGGAAGTCCAACTGAAATGGCTCCTTTGGCTGATGCAGGTGTTACTGCTTATAGTGCAACAAAAGACATAAAGGAAGGGGACAAAGTGCTCGTTGTTGGTACTGGTGCAGTAGCTCTTCTTGCCATACAAATTCTTAGAAATGTCGGAGCTGAAATATCCGTAGTTAGCAGAAACCCTGCAAGGTTAAGTAAAGCAGAAGAATTAGGTGCAAATTTTGTTTTTTATAAAAAGAAAACGTATCCTTCACTATATACATCAATTGTCAGAAAGAAGTTTGACTACATATTAGATTTCGTTGGTTCTGAAGAGACTTTACAGGACGTTTCATGGCTTTTAGATAGAAGAGGAGAGTTAAGAATTATAGGAGAATTTGGCGGGCATTTGGATGTCCCAGAGCAGTTAATAGTTCTTAGAGGGTTAAAAGTCAGAGGAATTCTTTACGGTACTTTAGATGATATGATAAACGTCATTAAACTTTACAAAGAGGGTAAAATAAAGACTTTACAAGTTCCTTATTACCTTGAGGAAATAAATGAGGCATTTAATGATTTAATGGAAGAGAGAATATTAGGTAGAGCAGTTATTATTCCTTCTTAACAAAATGGAATGGCTTTTCACCCTTAATTTCAATTTTAACATTTAAAAACTTAGAAATAACCTCAGCATTAGTTCTAGCGTGGCTTGTTAACTCTGCGCCTAGATATTCTGCTTTTGGAGAAAGGGAAGCATAAAGCATTAACATATCTCCCATATGCCTATCTGCAGTGGCTTTTGTTGTTATATCTTCATATAACATTTTCCCAGCTTCCTCTCCTACAGTCTCTGCTCTCTTACCTCTTTCTCCCAATGAATCTGAACCTAAGAAGGTATTCTCGAAAACAGAAACTAGTGAAATCCCAGTACCTCTACTTATTTCTTTCTCCCTTACATCAATATCAATATTTATGGGAACGTCAAAAAACCTAGATAGGTAATCTTTTGCAGATTTAGCTTCTCTTTCAGCAATATGTGCAGGTAGCGAAGATACATGAGCAATGCCTCTTATTTCTATCAATTTCCCTTGGGAAACTAAAGAGAAAGGCAATATATCTCCTTTAACATCATAAATTCTTACTTCTCCTCCACCCTCTGGATAGTGTCCTCTTTTTACTAACTCTATCTTACTTTTTATTCCAATTTTTTCTAGCAAAGGAAGAAAAGTAAGCCTAATGTAATCTATACTGGGAGATTTAGGTACATCTGTCCCTCCTTTTAATACAACTTTTATTTTTCTATTGACTAGCAAGGGTAAAATTGTTTGAAGAATTAAAGTTATACTGCCAGCTGTGCCCACATCAAAAGTATACTCTCCTTCTTCAACTATATCCTTTGGCTCAAAAATTAGTTCTGTGGAACCAACTTTATCACCTTTTACAGTCGCGTTTGTTAACGTTTTAACAGCATTAACTGCGGTTAAATGTTGTCTTTGGAGTCCAGGTTTTGGTCTGTTTGCTCTAATTTTATAAATTCTGAAAGGCTTTTTTGTTAATGCTGATAGAGTCAATGATGTCCTTAAGATTTGACCGCCTCCTTCTCCAAAAGAGCCATCAATCTCTAACATTCTGGTGTGTATAAAATGCGTGCTAAAATAAATCCTCTTCTAAATATAATAGGCAGAGAAGAACTTATTGTTATTCCAATAACAAGGAATGGCGATTTTTTACTCTCACTAAATTTTTTTGAAGATATAGATGGTGGAAGATTAGCTAGATTTGTCCTTATTCAAGATAAATATGAGGAAATAAGGGATGAGGAAACAGCAGTAAGGGGAGATAAAGCAATAGTTTTCGTTGAAGGTATTGAAGAAGATTACAAAAAGCTACAACAAGTTATAAAGATCGATAAGTACTTGAGAAGTAACAGAATCCCTTTGTTTGTAAATATCGAAGTTTTGAGAGATATTGACATAAGAGAGAAGGGAGTCAAGGGTTATATCAATTATATTTCTAGGTACGGAAAAATAGATGTTCATAAACTTGCTAACATAGTAAGCCTTGAAATAGATATTGTGCCTAGATAAAATCTTCTAATCCCCTTGCTTTGTAAATGTTGTCCAATCTAACCCCAACTCTTCTGACTAGCCTCTTATCTCTTTCTAAGATTTGTTTTAACAATTCTAACGCCTCTCTATATGCTCTCTCTCTTCCAACCCCAGATTTAAAGCTCTTACTTTTACTTATAGTATCTAAATCTTCCATGATTGTCACCACACTTAAAGTCTTAGGGACACCATCAATTTTACCATAAGCCTCATCAATAGCTCTTTTTAAATAAGGTTCAATAACCTTTAAGTCTCTGGTATTTTTAGGTAATGTTAGATATCTGCCATGAGGATTTCTTCCTTTATTTAGTACCGGTTCTGAGTAAGTGTTTGTAGCTAATCTATATAAATAGAAAGCTTTTGCTTTCCCTATTTCTTCCTCTAGTCTTTCAAAAGGAACATTTAGCACATCTATTAGTTTCTTAACTCCTATTGAGTTAAGCTTTTCAGATAAAACTTTTCCAACTCCAGGGACTTCGTTGATATTCAGTTCCTTAATAAAATTTTCAACGTTTTCTGGTCTAAGTATTCCGAGCCCGTTAGGCTTAGCATTATCAGCAACAATCTTTGCAAACACTTTGTTAGGGGCAATGCCTACAGTTACTGTAATTTTCTCTTTTTCTAGTATTTCTTCTTTTAATCTTTTCCCAAGTTGTTCTGCTTCATCAAAATTTTTAACTTTGTTTGTGATGTCTAGATAAGCCTCATCAATACTAGCAATTTCTACTTTATCTGAGTATTCTCTGAGTAAACTCATTATTCTGTTAGATACTTGTGTATAAACCTCTTTTCTCATGGGGACAAAAATCGCGCTTGGAGCTAGCTCCATTGCTTTTGATATGGGAATTCCAGCTTTTACTCCAAGTTTTCTAGCTTCATAATTTGCAGTAGCTACTGCGCCACTTTTTTCGTTTCTCCCAGAATAAACACAAACAACTAAAGGTTTCCCCTTATACTCAGGGTGTAAAACCTCTTCTACTTGTGCAAAGAAATAATCGAAATCAACAAATAAAACTATCATCTACATTCAACTTTTGGCTTATAGATTTTTAACGCTTCATGCACTTCAGAAAGCGAAGGAGAATTTATTCCTCCCAACCTCTGGACTTTAAGGGCAGACGCTGTAACAGCTAACTTAAGTGTTTCCTCTATGGGCAAATCTTCTGCTAAACCGTAATTGAATGTTGCATCAAATACATCTCCTGCCCCAGTCGTATCCACAACACTATCCACTCTGTAAGCTTCTGCTTTACATTCTTGACTCTCAGTAATTACCTTAGCTCCCTTTTCTCCCATTTTTATTACAATGATCTTTGCTTTAACTTTGTTTAAGTCTATTAGACTGCTTTCTTTTTCATTTATATAGAGAACATCAACATCAACATCGTTTACATCTTTGCTAAATGGCCCTGGGTCATAAGAAACAATCTTAGCCATAGGATCTCTAACTACAACAGTTGAAGGTATAGAGGCAAAATGGATTACGTCAAACAAGCCAAAGTACTTCTTTACATCTTCAGCAGAGATAAGTATTGATGCCCCTAACTTTCTTACCATTGAAATTTTCCCGTTTTTTCTCAGAAAGATCAAAGCCATACTCTGAGGTGCATTAACTTCTTCAAGGTAATCTAATCCTACTCCCATTTCTGCTATACTTTCCATTAAGCTTTGAGTTAAGTTACTCTTCCCAACTTTAGCTAAAAGTTTACTGCTGTGACCTAGTCTATTTATCATTACAGCATAATTTACTGCTGCTCCGCCCGGCATAATTTCCATTAAATCAGTTGTTAAAAATTCATCTATATCGGGCATTTTTTCAATTTTTACCAATATATCTATATTGAATCTTCCTACAGCAAGATGGATTGACCTCATTTTTATCTAACCTCAGACAGCCGCCACTTCAGCACAGCTCAGTCCCAAAGGTCTTCATCACTAAATAAATAAATTTGCCGTGGCTAAAAAGGATTAATTTCAAAAACTTAACTCTTTAATATTTTCATGAATATGGCTGAGATAAGAGAGATAAGAAAATTAGAACGAGAAAGTGCTAGTATTCACAGTCATATTTCCGGTTTAGGTTTAGATGAGAAAGGAAAAGCCAAATTTAAGGCAGATGGACTGGTTGGTCAAACGGAAGCGAGGGAAGCATCCGGGATCGTTGTACAACTCATTAAACAAGGTAGAATGGCTGGTAAAGGAGTACTATTTGTAGGCCCACCAGGTACTGGTAAGACAGCTTTAGCAGTGGCTATAGCCAAAGAACTTGGAGAAGACACTCCATTCACCACTATGAACGCTTCTGAGGTTTATTCTACAGAGTTAAAGAAGACCGAAATATTAACTCAAGCAATAAGAAAATCTATAGGTGTAAGAATAAGACAGAAGAGAGTAGTTTACGAAGGAGTAGTAAAAGACATAAAATTGAAAGTTGCCAGAAGTAGATTAAACCCATATTCAGTTATGCCAAGGGAAGCGCAGTTAGTGTTAGCAACTAAGGATGAAGAAAAGACGTTTAATGTAAGTGATAGCATAGCTGAACAACTAGTACAACTTAATGTAAGAAAAGGTGATGTTATTTGGATAGATGCCCAAACTGGAGAAATTAGCAAAATCGGTAAGGCTAAAGATTTTGAAGGGGCAAAGACATATGATATTGAAACTGTAAGGAAAGTTGACATACCTACTGGTCCCATAAAGAAGGAAAAAGAGACTACAATAACAGTAACTCTCCATGATCTAGATCTAAATGTAGCAGCAAGGAACATTTCGATAACAGCTCTATTTAGCTTCTTTACAGAGAGAGAAATAAACTCTGACATAAGGCAAAACGTGGATAAATTGGTGAAAGACATGATAAGTAGAGGTGAAGGAGAGCTAGTACCTGGTGTTCTCTTCATTGACGATGCTCACATGTTAGATATTGAGGCTTTTTCCTTCTTAACTAAGGCTTTGGAATCTGATTTGGCTCCGATACTAATCCTAGCTACCAATAGAGGAATAACTAAGATTAGAGGTACTGATATTGAATCTCCACACGGAATGCCCCTTGATTTGCTAGACAGGTTATTAATAATACCTACAAGGCCTTACACAGCCGATGAGATTAAAGAGATATTGAAAATACGGGCTGATGAGATTGAGATCCAGCTTGAGGATAAAGCTTTAGAAACTTTAACAAAATTAGGAGTCGAATACAGTTTAAGATACTCAGTACAACTATTAGAGCCATCTAATATAATAGCACAAAGAAACGGAAGAAATATTATTAAAGAAGAAGATATAATAGAAGCATCAAAGTTATTCTCCGACTTTAGGAGAAGCGTAGACTATGTAAAAGAGTACGAGAAGCTTTTATTAAAATGATGAATGGTAACGGAACTGAAACTATGATGTATCGTTGCCTGGCTGAATACAAATCTCGTACATCTTTTTATCTATAATATCTTTTAAAATTCTATAGGTCATCCCCCAAACTCTATATCCATCATAATAAAAGGCGTCATCCTCTCCTTTTTTTAAGTCAGATAGCTTCACCCAAAAAGCGTGATCAACTTCTTCTTTCTGTATTCTAGGAGTAATTTCGTTATCAACACAACTCATAAATGCCTTTACGGGTAAAGAGCTCATATTATGCGGAGAGTAAATCCCCAATTCTATTAATTTGTTAGGTTTTATTCCTACCTCTTCCAAGCATTCCCTTATTGCTGTAGTTTTACAATCCTCCCCGTTTTCTCTTCTTCCACCGGGTAAAGCTATATGTCCACTCCAAGGATCATTCTTGTTTTCTTTTCTTTTTATAAGCAAGACCTTGCCGTTTTTAGAAATTAGTGCAACAACAGAAGCCTTACATTCAGTCATATTATTTTAGTTTACTCAAAGCTTTTATTTTTAAATCCACAAAAATTGTGTGTGAAAATTGCCGTAATATATTTTGGTGGGCAGTACAACCACCTTATAGTTAAAGACCTAAAATATCTTGGTGTTAATGCTGTTCCCGTCACTCCGGATAAACCGGTCGATTTATTGAAAGATTTTGATTGTATAATATTTGGAGGAGGGCCTCATTCTGTCGTAACAGAACTTGATAAAATGGGTAATGCAAAAGATTATGTTTTAAAGACTACTCAACCAAAACTAGGAATATGCTTAGGTCACCAACTACTTGCCAAAGTCCTCGGTGGTGAAGTTGTAAAAGCGTCTAAACCAGAATATGGTTTAGTAAAAGTAAACGTTTTTGACGAAGATACACTTCTGAGAAAGCTCTCTCCTTCTATAAACGCTTGGGAGAGCCATACTGATGAAGTAGTATCCCCTCCAAGTGGCTTTAGAGTTTTAGCCAATAGTGAAAACGCTAAAGTTCAAGCTATGGTAAATAGTGATAACACAATCTTTGGGGTTCAATTTCATCCAGAAGTCAAACACACCGAAAAAGGAATAGAAGTATTTAAAAATTTCATAGAGGCTTGTAAAAAGTAACTAAATCTCTTTTTCTTCTGATGATTTCTTTATTTTCTCCATTACCTTGGACGGCAACGCATAATCCTCCTTTCTTTCGTTTACTTTTCCTAAGAGGACTATTCCTTTCCCTGGCTTTATATCAATTTCCCAAACGTATTTATCATGGTTTGTTTGTCTCATCTTTTCAATAAGGAGATACCTATGTAACATACCATCTTTTATGCTTCTTCTAAAACGTATTATTCCATCAGCTACATGCTCTACTCCAAATCCAAATGCTTGGGAAGTAGTTATTGCATATTGCGACGTTGCGTAAATTGTAAATTTCCACTTGTTTAGAACTCTTTTTAGGTAATAGCTTATCTTCCTAGACATTGCTGGTTTATCTAAGAACAAGGCACTAACTGAGTCAATTACCAATCTAGCTCTACCTTGTCCTAATCTTTGCTTTGCTGAAATTACTTTATTTACTAACTCCTCAGCTGTTAATTCATTTAAGCTCCACTCATCTTCCTTTTCTCTCATTAAAGCATCAATAATTATCAGTTTTTTCTCTATGTATTCTTCGAAATCCCAATTAAACTGCTTTGCTTGTCTAATAATTGAATCTCTGCTTTCTTCAGTTGTCACGTATATACAGTTATCTCCTTCTTTTAGCCCTTCCGCAATAAAATGCAAAGAGAATATAGTCTTACCAGTACCTGGCTCACCAGTAAGTGCGACAAAGAATCCTTGAGGAATTCCCCCCTCTACTAGCTTATCAAAATCTGGTATACCAGTTGAAAGTCTGATCATAATTTTAAAATTGGAGTTTAAACTAATAAAATATGATGAAGAACAGCGGATCTTCTGAGTGATTGATGATGTATTGGGTAAGAAAAGGTAAAATAGGCGGATCTCAGATTCCTTATACAGAAGATGAGATAGAGGAGTGGAAAAAACAAGGAGTTAGAAGAGTTCTTGTTTTACCCGAGGAATGGGAAATCGAGGAAGCTTGGGGATCAGTTGATTATTACTTTTCAATACTGAGAGAAAAAGGTATAGATTTCCTTCACGTTTCCATTCCAGATGGATACCCGCCAACATTTGATCAGATGAAAATTATTTATGAATGGCTAAAGAAAGATTCAAACAATCTTGTACATTGTGTTGGTGGTATTGGGAGAACTGGAACTGTAATCGCAGCTTATCTTATTCTTGAGGAAGGTATGGATAGTGGGGAAGCCATAGAAGAAGTTAGAAACTATAGACCCGGAGCAGTACAGACTTATGAGCAACAGTTATTTCTATTAGAGCTTGAAAAGATGAGGGATAAATGGAAAAATATATTTTAGATTTTCTAATAAAATTTCAGTATCTAGTGGCTAAAAACGTAAAAATTCAACATTTAGGCTTGGAGAATGTTAAATCCATTTGCGGAGTAGATATTGCGTATAAAGGAAATACTGGTTATGCCGTTGTAGTTAAAGAGGAAAAAGGGAACTTTGAACACAATCTTGTCAAGGGAGATGTATTCTTTCCTTACATTTCTACGTTTTTATTCATGAGAGAAGCTCCTTTAATGATGAGTGCTTTAGAAAAATTCAACTGTGATTTAATTTTAGTTGATGGTCAAGGTCTTGCACATCCTCGGAAAAGTGGTATTGCTACTGTGATAGGTGTTCTTTTAGATAAACCGACAATCGGAGTGGCTAAATCAAGGTTGACGGGTGATTTCATAGAAGAAAATGGCATAACATATATAGTTGTTCATGGTGAAAAAGTAGGCGTAAAAAGTGGTAAATATCTTTATAGTATTGGCAATAAAACGGATTTAGACGACGTTATTGCTCTCTCAAAGAGAGGATACCCAGAAGTGTTAAGACTTGCTGATAAGTTATCGAAAGAATTGAAGAAGAAAGAATAAAAAACATGTGTTCGTATTTTTAATTATGAAAGTAAAGGTTCCTAATATTCCAGAGGAAAAAGAAGTTCAACTTTCTCCTTTAGACACAGCTTTGCTAATAGTTGATATGCAAAACGATTTCGTTAGAAAAGATGGAAAGTTATATGTTCCTACGGCTGAAGCGACTATACCAGCCATTAGAAGGCTTATAGATAACGCAAGGAAAAACAATGTCCTTGTTATTTATACTCAAGATTGGCATATGAAGGATGACCCAGAGTTTAAGATATGGGGCGAACATGCATTAGCTGGTACTTGGGGGGCAGAGATTGTCGATGAGCTTAAACCAGAAAAAGATGATTTCCTAGTAAAAAAATACCGTTATGACGCATTTTTTGAAACCCCATTAGATTACATTCTTAGAGTGAAAGGGATAAAGAATGTAATAGTAACTGGTACTGTAGCTAACATTTGCGTTTTACATACAGCAGGTAGTGCTGCTTTAAGATGGTATAATGTAGTCATGATAAAAGATGGAATTTCTGCAATAACAGATTTTGACTATTACACAACGTTAAGACAAGTAGATTTTCTATATAAAGGCAAAATTACGGACTCCTTTGGAATAAAATTTATTACTAGAGCTTAGAGTTGTATAGTTATGGATTATTACGCAATAGTTCATAACGACTTTGACGGAACAGCGTCTGCAGCAGTATATGCTAGGGCAGTTGGCAGTTTACCAAAAACAGTGTTTTTCACAGAACCAACTAAGATTCACGATTTACTAGGGAAACTAGAGCTTAGGGGAGTCCAAAATATAATGATAGCTGATATAGGGTTGAACGGTTCCACGCTTGATACTGTAATTCAGAATCTAAAGAAACTTATAAGTCAAGGGGCGAAAGTACAGTGGTTTGATCATCACGTATGGAAAGATGAATGGAAAAAAAGATTAACAGAATTGGGAGTAGAAGTATATCATGACACTTCGACTTGTGGCGCTGGTGTAATTGTAAAATATCTAAATCCTAACGATGAGTTCTCAAAGAAGTTAGCCAGTGCAGATTGTTCAGTTGATATATGGCTTCACGATGACCCAATGGGAGAGAAGCTTAGAAGAGTTGTTGAATCAAATAGAGACTATAGCTGGAAACAGTACTTGATAAATAAGTTTTACCAAGGAGTCTTATGGGATGAAGAATTTGAAAAGATCCTTATAGATCAAATTGATAAAGAATTGAAAGGGTACGAGCAATTATATAAGTATATAAGGGTTCTTGATATCCAAGGCAAGAAAGTAGTTGTAGCTGTAAGATGGAAAGGTCCTCCGGATATAAGTTATGCTTCACAATTCCTTATGAACAGATATAATGCAGTAGTGTTTGCCTCAGTTAACGGAAAAGCGATTTCATTTAGAAGTAATACAGTAGAAGTAAGGAAATACGCTGAAAAATTAGGTGGCGGTGGTCATCCTTTGGCTGCTGGTGCAGGCTTGAAAGCACCATTCTGGAGGTTTTTGTTACATAGGCTTGGTTATAGAAAACCTATGTTAAACTGGGTAAGTAAGATAGTTACAAGCGTAATTAATGATGTTGGTTTTGTTTCGTATCAAAAGAAAGACTTGGTAATGTAGAATCTTTATACAAAAAATTATGCTCTCTTTTAAGATATATAAACTCATCGATTTACTTTCATTTAAAAACAATTTAAAAACTTGAAAAGATATTAACTTATAGTGATTCCAAATGGTCAAGCTATACTCCAAGTTCCCAGACACACAAGTATTAACAACTAAAGGTCCAATAGACTTTTACAAAGATATATTTGGAAAAGGGAAATGGCTATTCCTATTTGCTCATCCCGCAGACTTCACACCAGTATGTACTACAGAATTTGTTGCATTCTCTCAAAAGTATGAAGAATTTCAGAAACTAGGTGTTGAGTTAGTAGGCTTAAGCGTTGACAGTGTATACTCTCACATTCAATGGTTAATGGATATAGAGCAAAGATATGGAGTTAAAGTTCCATTCCCAGTAATCGCTGATCCTGATAAGAAACTTGCAAGAATGTTAGATGCACTTGACGAAGCCTCTGGTCAAACAATAAGAATTGTTGTATTAGCGTCCCCTGATGGTGTAATTAGATTCGTAGCTCAGTACCCATTAGAATTTGGAAGAAACATCGATGAGCTATTAAGAACAACTAAGGCAGCTATAGTGAACTATAAAGCAAAGGTTGTATTACCCGCGAATTGGCAACCTGGTCAAGACGTAATAGTTCCTCCACCATCAATATTTGATGAGGCTGAAATGAGAGTTAAACTACCTACAGCAAAAGCATGGTACTTAACATTTAAGAAATACGACGAGTTACCCCAAGATCAGAAAGTCTGAATTAAAACTATTTTTTTATTTGCTGGTAATGCCACGTTATAAACTCTTACGTTTCTAACTATACCAAAAGTTATTTTTGCATAATGTGCGTGCCCATGTATTGCAAGGTTTGGTAAACATTCAGCTTCTTCAATTATTCTATCTCCTAGTTGCGGATAAACGGATTTTCTTTCTCCAACTACTGTAGCAAAAGTAGGTGCGTAATGCGTTAACAATATTTTAAATTCTGCGTCTTTTTCACATAACATTTCTTTTATCTTTTCTTTCTTTTCTCGGAAATATTTTTCATCTATTCCATTAAGTTTTTGCCATTTAGTGGGCTCTTGTAATACTCCTTCGCTTCCAACTACGAGAATTTTTCTTCCGTTTATTTCCACTTTCGTAGAAGAATCTTCAAGCCAAATTATTTTATCAAAATTCTTTCTATAGTACTCTCTATATTCAGGGAAATCCTCATTTCCAAAAACTGCCACTGTTGTATATTTCTTTAAAACTTCATAAATCGGATAAAAGTGGTTATACTTCCCTTCATCTGCTAAATCACCAGCTAAAAGGAATAAATCGATGTTAATGTTTCTTAAGCTATTGTAAGCTATGAAGAACTGCGTTAAGTATTTAGGCGAATGGATATCAGATGTTGCTGCGATAAGCATAATTTAAATTAGACTTTGTAGATAAGAAATTTAATTGTGAAATTAGAAGGAATTGCTGATTTACCTTTACATACTGGTCATGTTCCTCCGTGGCTAGCTCAGATTATGAAAAGGTTGAGTAAAGCCATAATTGACGTTATGGTATTAGAATGGGGTCCAGAAAAAGTTGTAGAGAGACTTTCAAACCCCTTGTGGTTTCAAGGGTTTAACAACATCATTGGAATGGACTGGGATTCCTCTGGTTCAACGACGGTGACTCTAGGGGTATTGAAAGAAGTGATAAAACCAGAAGAAGAGGGATTAGCAGTATTAGGTGGTAAAGGTAAAAATGCACGTAACGTACCAGAAGAAATTCTTTCTTTATCGAAACGTTTTAATGTCGATGCAGATAAACTGGCAAGAGTAAGCAGATTAGTAGCAAAGGTTGACAGTGTATTAATTCAAGATTCTCATACGTTATATCATCATTCTTTAATTGTAACTACTTCTGGTAAGTGGGGCATTATTCAGCAGGGAATGAATACTCAGACTAGATATGCAAGAAGGTATCATTGGCAAGAAACAGAAAACTTCGTGATTGAGCCACACTCTGGAATAGCAGGGACAAAACAAGATGTAGCATTAAATATTATTGAAAAGGATAAAAATGATATTAGGAAACTAATAGTAGACCTAGTAAAAGAAAGACCTAGTAGTGTGGCAGGAGAAATAAGAAGAGCTTTAACATATCTTAAAGGTCAAACTACTCTTGACTCATTTAATAAAGCATTTAATATTGTCATTTCCCCTAAAGCGAAGTTAGTTTATATGAAGCCAATAGACGTAGATAAAGTCCAGCAAGTATTAACTAACTTATATGAAGCCAGTCCAAATAGTTTGGAAGAAGTACTTCTACATGGTTTAGGTCCTTCTACAGCTAGAGCATTATATCTGGTGGCTGATTTAATTTACAAAGAACCACCATCCTATAATGATCCAGTTAACTACCCTTATGACCCATTCAAATATGCTTATGCTACAGGTGGGAAAGACGGCATTCCTTTTCCGGTAAATAGAAAAGTAGCATGGGAAGTTATATACACTCTTGAGGATATTCTTGAAAAGGCTAAGCTAGAAAAAAAGGAAAAAGATTTTGCTTTAAACAAATTAAAAGAGTTGGTTAAGGATGGAAATAAAGAAGGGGCTTGAGGACGTATATGTGAAAGAGACAGAAATAACGTACATAGATGGGGAATTAGGAAGACTTTACTATAGGGGTTATTCTATTTATGACCTAGCGGAATTCTCTAACTTTGAAGAGACTAGTTATTTAATTCTTTACGGTAAACTCCCAAACAGAGAGGAACTAGATTGGTTTCAAAGTAAGTTAAAAGAAGAAAGACAGCTACCAGAATCAACAATAAAGTTCTTGAAAGATGTAAGAAAAGATGCTTCACCAATGGATATATTGAGGACTGTAGTAAGTTTACTAGGCATTGAGGATAATAAAAACGATGAACCTCTAGATGTAAAAGGCATTAAGTTGATAGCAAAGTTCCCTACTATAATATCTTACTATGCTAGGTTAAGGAAAGGCTTAGAAATAGTCGATCCAGATCCTAGACTTTCCCACGCAGAAAACTTCTTGTATATGCTAACAGGTGAAAAACCAGATGAAATTAAGTCAAAAACGATGGATGTTGTATTAATTTTACACATAGACCATGAAATGAATGCGTCAACCTTTGCCTCATTAGTCGTTGCCTCAACTCTTTCAGATATTTATTCCTCAATAGTAGCTGGTATTTCTGCATTAAAAGGTCCTTTGCACGGAGGAGCGAATTACGAAGCATTAAAGATGTTTAAAGAAATTGGATCTCCAGATAAAGTAAGTGATTATATATTGCAAAGACTCTCTAACAAACAAAGATTAATGGGCTTTGGGCATAGAGTTTACAAGACTTATGATCCTAGAGCTAGAATATTAAAGCAATATGCTAAGACCTTAGCCGAAAAAGAAGGAGGAGAGATACAAACATTATACACAATCGCTGAAAAAGTTGAGGACATAGGGGTTAAATATTTAGGTCCAAAAGGCATTTACCCTAACGTTGATTTCTTCTCCAGTATCGTATTTTCTTCACTTGGCTTTGAGCCTGACTTTTTCCCTGCAGTATTTGCCTCAGCCAGAGTAGTGGGATGGGTGTCTCACATTATAGAGTATATAAGAGATAATAAAATAATTAGGCCTAAAGCATACTATAAAGGTGAAGTAGGAAAGAAATATATTCCAATAGACAGTAGATGATCTAAATTGATTAAAATCAGAATAAACAAAGAAGAAGAATTATTTCAAAAACTAGTAAAGATGGGAGAAGATATAAAAGCTGAGTGCGATGCATTAAAATTGCTTGTTTCTGGAGTAATTTATGGTAATGAAGATTCTGTAAATAGTAATTTTGTAAGAATAAAGACAATCGATGAGAGAATTTCAATGACTAGGGGTGAACTGTTAGAACTGCTTTATGGTGGTGCATTCTTACCCGATTTTAAAGAAGCAATGGTAATGTTGACTCAATCTTTGTATCATTCTAGCAGTTCAGTAAAAGATTCAGCAAGATCTCTTGTCTCAAGGAAGCCTGCAGAAAAATGTATTATTTCGATCAGAGAGACAATGTTGGCTTATTTGGCAATAATCGAAGAAGCTGCAGAGAAAGTAATATCAATGCTTTCAGCTCTATCAAAGAATTTACAAGAGGCGCTGAAAGTGGGTAGAGAAATTCAGATGTTAGAGAGGTCTGGAGATGATATGAAAGATACCTTAATATCAAGGCTTTATGAACTTGAGAAAGAAATAGACTTAATAACGGTTTTGCAGATGCGTGATGTAATATTTTTCCTAGATGATATACTTGATTCAATGGAGGATGCAACATTAAGCGTAGAAGTACTTTATGCAACTTTAAAGGCCTAAAATACTTTTTAACACACCGTAAGTTGCTAAGCTGACTATGATCGCTAAAATTGGTGATACTGTCCATCCTTTGGCAATCTGCATTAATTGTTTCTTTATATCAAACCCAAAGCTCCTAAAACTTAGTCCTATAATTCCTCCCATAATTGTTTGAGTTATTGAAATCGGAATCCCTAAGAGTGTAAATATTTCTGATATTATATCGCTCCCAATGAGCGCAGAAGATGCCCCAATATAGCCTAACTTAGTAAT
The DNA here is from genome assembly GCF_059755235.1 of Sulfurisphaera sp. Taxonomy (NCBI): domain Archaea; kingdom Thermoproteati; phylum Thermoproteota; class Thermoprotei; order Sulfolobales; family Sulfolobaceae; genus Sulfurisphaera; species Sulfurisphaera sp. The sequence continues at coordinate 22,018 of NZ_DBPRYF010000048.1, read as the reverse complement.
TCTAAAACCTACAGTTATAGCAGCTTTTCTAGAACTAAAATAAAATCCTAATACTGAAGCAACAGCATAAAGAAGAGAAGTAATGTAAAAAGGTTCAGCTAAAACTCCAGCAGATATTATAATACCTATTGCGTTTGCCCCAGTAACATAAGATGTAAACACTGAGGCTAAGATAAGTGACACTTTGTAATATCTTATTTGGGCAAGAAAGTTTGAAGTTGTGGTTGAAATGGCTTTAGATAGTAAAAAATAGGAAAGAAGAGACACTACTATAGCGACCACAGGAGATATTCCCCAGGATGCCACAGTAAACCAGAATTTTCCCCAATCAAAAGAAACTAAACCTCTTGAAACTAGGACTAGAACAGCTATTGATGGATAAATCATCTGACTCAAAGATGCTGGTATTCCACGTTTATTTAAATAGTAAAAAGTTGTTGTTGATGAAATCAAAATGGAAGAAAGAAGAATCTCAATTAATATTTCTTCAGTTGAGGAGATAGTACTATAAATGCTCCCCAACATAGTATAGCTTCCTAAGGATGCACCTACAAAAAGTGATATAGCGTTTATTGCATATGAATATTTTCTTTTCAAAACGTTTGTAGAAAGCAAAATACCAAGAGCTATAGCTGAGTTGTTTCCTCCAACGCTAAATGAGGCCAATAGTCCAGTAACGAAGATTAATATTATCAGAAAATTCATACTTTTCTAGTCTCTTCTTTTTCAAGCTCTTTTAAATATTGTATATATTCTATTATGGCATCTCTAATAAGATCACTTCGATTAGAGTAGCCTAGTATTTTTGTCATTTCATCAATTTCTCTGAGAAAATCTTCTTCAAGTTTAAATGAAATCGTCTTTACCTCACCTAAATCCAATTCAAATGTATTATCACCTAATTTTCTTATAGCAACCATAAGTCTCAAAAAAGAAATAGATGAACCTTTAAAAAAACTTTACTTGGCAACACCTTAAAGCTAAGTATATATAGAGGGGGTTAACTGACAGTGTATTTTTAAACGTTTTTATGAGTAACAAGCCTTTTAAATAAAAACAGTTAAAAGAAAGTAGTTTTAACATGGAAACTATAGCTATTGACGATTTACCAGTAGACAAGAAAATTATAGAGATTTTAAAAGGTAGAGGAATTAGAAAATTAAACCCTCCTCAAGCTGAAGCTATTAGAAAAGGACTACTAGAAGGAAAAAGACTTCTAGTTACATCTCCTACAGCTTCTGGTAAAACGCTAATAGCAGAACTAGGGATTATTAATTATCTTTTATCTAGGGGTGGGAAGGCTGTCTATATTACTCCACTTAGAGCATTAACGAACGAAAAATATACTACTTTTAAAGATTGGGAAAAGCTAGGTTTAAAAATAGGTATGACTAGCGGTGATTATGATTCAGATGATAGCTGGCTTGAAAATTACGATATAATAGTGACTACATACGAGAAAATAGACTCTTTATGGAGGCACAACGCAAAATGGTTACGAGAAGTTTCTTATTTTGTCTTAGATGAATTTCACTATCTGAATGATCCTGAAAGAGGACCAACAATAGAATCAGTTGCAATAAGGGCTAAGAAAAGAGATGTGATACTTGGGTTAAGTGCAACAATAAGTAATGGTGAAAAAATTGCTAAGTGGTTAGAAGCCGAATTAGTTGCAACAAATTGGAGACCAGTTCCGTTAAAGGAGGGAGTCTTATATCCAGAAACAGAAAAGAAAAAGAAAGATTTTGTAATAATTTATAAAGACAATACTTCTAGAAAAGTTTATGGTGACGACGGTGTAATTGCCTATACTTTAGATATAGTTTCAAAAGGAGGTCAAGTACTTGTATTTAGATCATCAAGAAAACTAGCAGAAACCACAGCAAGGAAAATAGCTCAGAATATGAATTTCATTAAACTTGAGGATAAGAAACTCCTTGAAATAGCTAACCAGATTAAAGAAATCGAGGATGCAGGAAGCAATGAAAAAGAGGATTTACATGACTTGATAATAAAGGGTGTCTCATATCACCACGCTGGTTTATCAAAAGGACTTAGGGATATTATAGAATCTTCATTTAGAGATAGAGTAATAAAAGTAATAGTCGCAACTCCAACACTTGCTGCCGGAGTTAACTTACCAGCTAGGGCTGTAGTAGTAGGTGATATATACAGATATAATAGGAAAGTCCTTGGTTTCATGGAACCTATCCCAGTAATGGACTACAAACAAATGAGCGGAAGAGCCGGAAGACCAGGCTTTGATGAGAATGGCGAAGCAGTAATCGTTGTTAGGTCTAGAAAGGAGGCAGACAAGGTATTTGAAAGATATCTAATGTCTGATGTTGAACCTATTGAATCTAAGTTAGGATCAGAGAGTGCATTTTATTCGTTCCTAATTTCAACTATCGCCTCTGAGGGAGAAATGGATAAAGAGGATCTACTAAGTTATGTTAAAGAGTCTCTTTTACCAAAAGAGCTAATCAAAAAGTACTTTGAGTCTGGGCTAGAGTGGCTTTTAGACCATGATATATTTGGGCTCAAAGACAATAATGTAGTTTTAACTAGATTTGGAAAGAGAATTTCAGACCTTTATATTAACCCCTTTACAGCTGTTACCATTAGAGAAGCATTAGAGAAAAATGAGAAAGGATGTGAAATTGCTTACCTTCATTTATTAGCTTTTACTCCAGATGGACCTTCTCTTAGTGTAGGCAAAGCTGAAGAAGACGCATTAATCGAAGAGCTGGATTGTGAGCTTTTCATAGACGAACCGGATGATGAAATTGAATTCTCAAATTATCTATCAGCATTAAAGACAGCATACGTAATTTATGATTGGATAAATGAAATCGACGAAGATACAATACTTGGCAAATATGGAATTGGGTCAGGTGATCTAAGGGCAATTATTGACACAATGGACTGGTTAACTTATTCTGGATATCATGTTGCCTCAGTTTTGGAGTTAAAAGAACATAAAGATATACTAGACGAGTTGCATCAGAGAGTGAAGGATGGTGTAAAGCCCGAGTTAGTTGAACTTGTGAAAGTACCTGGAATAGGAAGAGTGAGGGCAAGGATGTTGTATCAACATGACATTAAAAGACCAGAAGATATCGTATTAAACCCAGAGAAAGTTAAGCAACTTCTAGGACCTAATTTAGGTGAGAAGATTGTCAGAGCCGCTGCAAGGCTTATTGCTTAAGTACATTATAGAAGGCAAAAATGAGTTTACAGTAAGTTGTGGAGACACAGAGAAAATAAGAAAACTGTTCATTGCTCTAGGAAGAGAAGTTGAAATGGAAAAAATAAATGAGGAAGAATGTCTTATAAAGGTATATTTCCGTGTTTCTTAGGATATCTGTACTCTCTCTTAGTCTTTAACATTTCTAATGCTGCAGCAATTACTCTCCTTGTATCCTTTGGCTCAATTACGTCATCTACTAGTCCTTTCTCAGCAGCCCAGTACGGGTTTGCAAATAGTTTTCTATATTCAGCAATCCTTTGTTTTAATAGGTCATCTGGGTTAGATGCCTGTTGTAATTCTCTTCTGTAGAGGATTCTTACAGCTCCTTCTGGTCCAGTTACTGCTATTTCAGCTGTGGGCCATGCGTAAACTAGATCTGCACCTAAACTCTTGATACTCATTGCTATGTGAGCTCCACCATAAGATTTCCTAATTATCATTGTCACTTTAGGTACTGTTGCTTCTGCAAACGCATAAAGCATCTTAGCACCGTGTCTTATTATTCCTCTGTATTCTTGCTCTGTACCAGGTACATATCCGGGTGTATCAACTAGGCTTACTAAAGGAATGTTGAATGCATCACAGAACCTAATAAACCTAGCAGCTTTATCAGCTGCATCTATATCAATTGAGCCTCCAAACTCCTCTGGATTGTTTGCTACAATACCAACTACATTTCCAGCTATTCTCGCAAATCCGACAATCATATTTTGAGCCCAATGTCTATGTACTTCAAGGAACTCTCCATTATCAACTACTTTGTAAATTATTTCTCTCATGCTATATGGTTTAGCAGCATCGTTGGGAATAATTTGCTCGACACCTGCAACATCTCTGTCTGCTTGGTCTCCAGTGTCCATATATGGAGGTTCTTCCATGTTGTTAGATGGCAAATATGAAAGTAATCTTTTAGTTAAGTTAATTGCCTCTTGCTCACTATCGACCATGAAGTGTACTACACCAGACTTGGTTGCATGAACAACAGCTCCACCGAGGTCTTGATAAGAGACTTCTTCTCCTAATACCACTTTCGTAATTTCTGGGCCAGTGACAAACATGTAATATGCGTCTCCTTTAATCATAATCAAAAAGTCTGTTAATGCTGGGGAATATACTGCACCTCCTGCCGCTGGTCCTGCCATTATTGTAATTTGTGGAATCACACCAGAAGCCATCACATTCATTTTGAATACAGCACCATATCCCTCAAGCGACATTGCGCCCTCTTGGATTCTAGCACCACCTGAATCGTTAATCCCTACTACTGGTGCTCCTACTTTTAATGCGGTTTCATAAATTCTAACTATTTTGTTTGCGTGCATCTCTCCTAGGCTTCCACCAAGAGCTGTGAAGTCTTGTGCATAGGCAAATACTGTTCTTCCGTCAACTTTTCCCCAACCTGTTACTACACCATCACCATATACTTTTTGTTTGTCAAGGCCAAACTCTGTAGCTCTAGTTGTTGCAAAAGTCATTATTTCGCTGTATTTTCCATCATCAAAGAGCATTGAAAGCCTTTCTCTAGCTGTTAATTTGCCTTTGCTGTGTTGGAATTGTATCTTGTCGTCTCCTCCACCTTTATATGCTTTTTCTTTTAATTGCCTTAGTTCTTCTATTAACTTTTCAACCGGGGGTTTTTCATATATAGACATGCTTTTCACCTTTTATTTTTACTAAAAATAATATAAAAAATTTAATTACTTAACTATTAGTAATAAGTCACCTTTCTTTACACCTTGTCCGGGCTTAACCATTATCTTTTGTACAACACCAGCTACTGGTGCCGATATTATGGTCTCACTCTTCATAGCTTCAATTGAAAGCAAAGGCTGACCCTTTGTGACTGCATCACCTTCTTTTACTCTTATTTGTACAATTCTTCCTTGCATTGGAGATAACACCTCTCCTTCTTTTCCTTTTATAAGTTCTTCAAGGGACTTTCCTTGTTCTACTGGTGTCTCAGTTATCCTATCTACCTTGAACAAGGACTCGTCATCAATTATGATAAAACCATTATCAATATAAGCTCTATGAATTTCTCCGTTAATCTTAAAGAGCATTTCTCCTTCTCTCCAGCCTGGTCCAACGTATTCTATTTCAAATTTGTTGTCTTCAAAGCTTATGATATCTTTATTGCCTTTTTGATCGTAAGTAACAGTAAAATTATCTCCTAAATCTGAAGATACTCTGATTAGCTTCATTACCACATCACCCTATAAGAAGCTTGTTGGTTTAACCCATATGATTTCCAGTTTGATTTTCTTGTTGCTTGTGTCGTTTGCTGTTGAGTTGATGAGGCTTTCCTTAATAAACCCCTTTCAAAAATTGCTGTCGCTAGAGCAGCTTTCATTTGCTCCTTTTGTTTAAGATACTTAATGAACTGTTCTCTCTTCTCAGAAATGTAGGCTATGCTAAACTTTCCTTTTTGAAAATCTTCATCTTGTGTTATCCATTTATACAACTCAATAGTTGTCTTTATTCCCCCAATCTTATAATCATTTAATGCTCTAACACCTGCTTGAATTGCATACGGTCTATTTTCACCATATACAATCAACTTTGAAACTAGTGAATCATAGAATGGGGGTACATAACTACCCAAGGTAACACCACTATCTACTCTAACTCCAGGGCCAGTAGGTTCTCTATAGTAAGTTATAAAACCGGAATTACCTGTAAAATCGTTTAAAGGATCCTCGGAATTAATTCTAAATTCTATTGCGTGTCCCCTTACTCTTTTATTTATTTCTTCTTGTGTGAAGGGCAGATGTTCTCCTGCAGCGATATTAATTTGGAGTTTTACCAAATCAATTCTGAAGATTAACTCAGTAATTGGGTGCTCTACTTGTAATCTTTTGTTTAATTCAAGGAAGTAAAACTCTCTTGTAGTATCAGAAAAGACTGTTTCAAAGGTTCCAAGTGTATAGTAATGAATAAGTTGTCCGTATTTCATGATTGGCTCAAACATTCTCTCTCTTTCTTCCATTTTTACAGCGGGTGAAGGTGCCTCTTCAATTAATTTCTGGTTTCTTCTTTGGATAGTACATTCTCTTTCCCATGCGACAACGTAGTTTCCATACTTATCACCTATTAGTTGGAACTCGATGTGTCGCGGATTTACTGCAGCTTTTTCGATGTACAAATCAGCTTTTCCAAAAGCTTGATAAGCTAACCTTTTGTTTCTTTCCCACACTTCTGCTAGTTGGTCTGGGCTATCCACCCTCGTTATACCTGTACCTCCTCCTCCGTAAGCCGCTTTAACCATTATTGGATAACCAATTTTTTCTGCAATTTTCAAAGCCTCATCTAAGCTTTCAACTGGCCCATCAGAGCCGGGTGATACCGGTACACCAGCTTGTACAGCAAGTCTCTTTCCATCTAGTTTGCTCTTAATTGCTGTCATAGCCTCTACAGGCGGGCCTATCCATGTCATTCCTGCTTTTGTTACTGCTTCAGCAAAATCTGCGTTTTCAGAAAGGAAACCATAACCTGGATGAATAGCATCTGCATGGGCTTTTTCAGCTGCATTAATAATTGACTGAATATTTAGATAGCTTTCTAATGCAGGAGCGGGACCTATATAATATGCTTCATCAGCATATTTTACATGCAAAGCATATTTGTCTGCCTCAGAATAAACTGCAACAGCTTTCATGCCCATTTCTTTAATAGCTTTCATAACTCTTACAGCAATTTCCCCTCTATTAGCTACTAGAACTTTTCCAAAAGGTGGCATTTTTTGTCATATAATAAAGTAATTTAGAGTTTAAAAAGTTTTAATATTACACTTTTTATCATACAGATTAAACATATTTCTTAATTATAATTTAGTTTTTATTTCTAATATATTTGAGAAAGAAAAATCAAGAGATTAAAAAAGGGAAAAAATCAGTGCTCGCGCATGTCATCAACAATCAGGTCCCGGATTCCACATCATGCAAGATAGATTCCTTCTTCAGCAATATATTTCTTTCTTGCCAGATCCATTAGCTTTCTTGTAAAGAGTATTGAATATATTATTACGATAACTCCAAAGAATACAGAAACCCAAGACGCTAACAGAATATTTCCATTAGCAGTAGATACATCTATAATCCTCATAAGACCAGTATGAACACCTAAATTGTAACCTTGTATAATGTGGGGCCAGTATTCTCCTATTGCAAGACCTCCCCAAGCGCTATTTATTGTACTGGATAAACCCACAATTATATAAGGAAAAGTGCCAGGCAAAATTACATATCTCATCTTTTGCCAGAAGTTAAAGTCATAGTTTTTCATAATTTCCCAGTATTGTTGTGGTAAATTCTTTATCCCCATCCAGAAACTATAGAACACATAGTAAAAAGTTGATATAAAACCTAGAAAGAGTACATACACTTCATTAGTAAAAGGCCCAAAGGCTTTGCTTACGAAAGATATGGTTACAAGAAAGAGCAATGGGAAATAAGCAGGGGCAGGTAATGAAGCATAGGCTTGAATGAATGGAACAATAATTTTTTCAGCTCTTTCATGTGTGGCAACATAATATCCTACAAAAATTGCAAAAACTAATGAGATTCCGGCGATTATTGCAACTCTTAGATAATCGGCTCCTATTGCAATTAGATCTTCTGGTATAGTAGATATTAAATAACTCCATGTAGAGAGAGGAACGGATAAAATTGTGTTGATAGCGCCATATAGGATTAAAGCTAAAAGCAGTACGCCAGCTAAAATTCCGCTTATTTTCCACAAATATTTGTGCTCTTTTTCTTCTTCATCTTCAACACTTCTTCTTAGTTTTACTGGAGTAGGAAATACTTTAGATAATTTGGCTGTAGAAGAAAGAGCATTAGTTAGTCTTATGGTATAACCAAAATGTATTCTTCCCCTCTTTTTTACAGTAATTTCAGTATCTAAACCATATTTCTCTATAGTATATTTAGAAAAATCTCTAAGCAGAATTGTAATTATAGTCGTAAAAATTCCTACTACTATAACACCTATTAGTCCGTTAAGATAATCTCCACTAGATACGAAATTGGCAATAACTGTTCCAATACCGAATACTTGAAAAGTGTGAACCCCAACAGCAAAAACTTCACTAACAGTTATATAAAACATAGCGTCAGCAAAACTAGGTATTAAGTTTGCAGCAATTCTAGGCAGAGAAAATGGAATATAAACTCTCCGTAATGTTCCCCAGAATTTTAACCGGTAGTTTTCTGCTACCTCAAGAAGGTCTTGCGGTACAGTTTTGAAAGCTTGATATTCTCCCATCCAAATATTCCATACAACTGCAGTAAACACTAAGAAAAGAACAGCAAATTCTACACCTAGACTACCACCTATGTCAAATACAAAGAAGACTAAAACAACCGGGAAGAAGCTAAAAACTGGTACTGACTCAAAGACTTCTATTAAACTTATGTAAATATTCTCAAAAATTCTATTTTTAACACTTGCATATGCCAAGAACCAGCCACTAACTATAGAAAACAAAATTACAACCCATACTCTTCCAATTGTAACCATAGAAGCTAAAATCATCGTAATGAGAAGCGAAAGGTTCATTCTTTACCCTCACCATTCAATCTTTTCTTTATTGGTGTTAAAGACTTGTAGAGCTGATCTAAGTATTTAGAGAACTGTGGATCTCTAGGATCTCTAGGTCTTTCCATTTCAATCTTTATGACATCAACTACTGTAGCCGGACTACCGTTAAGTACATAAATTCTATCTGAAAGCTCTACAACCTCATTGAGGTTATGTGAAACCAATACTGCAGATCTGAGATTTGTGTCTGGTGAGAATATCATCTGGTAAATCTCTTGCCTTAATCCTTCAGCCGTTAACTCGTCCAAATGAGAGAAAGGCTCGTCCATTAGTAAAACTACTGGTTCAGCTGCCAATGCTCTAGCAATAGCTATCCTTTGTCTCATTCCTCCGCTTAATTGCTTAGGGTAGAAATCTTCGAACCCAGATAAACCTACTATTTCCAACATTTTTCTAGCTATTTTATCTTCCTCTTCTTTTGGTAATTTTCTATATTTTAATCCAAGCTTAACGTTTTCCAATGCGGTCATCCAAGGGAAGGTAGCAATAGACTGATGAACTAGTGCAATTTTTGGTGTTGGCTTAGTTATCTTCTTTCCTAGTAGTCTAACTTCTCCTTCTTTTGGTGGTATGAAGCCTCCTAAGATTCTAAGTAGTGTGGATTTACCTATTCCAGAAGGACCAACTATAGCTATTAACTCCTTATCATAAGCTGTTATATTAACTTCCTTGAAGACAAAGTTATTTCCAACATAAGCGTAAGCTAAGTTTATTCCTTCTAAGATTCTTCCATCTGACCACCAAGTCTAACTTTTCGATATTATTAAAAAGTTTTGCTTATTCCTTTTTTGTATGATTTGATTTATTCGGAAAACTGCATCTTTTTTATCATATTCTTGTTGTTTTTATACGGAAGCTCACTAAAATATAATATTACTACCATCTTAACTTTCTAGAAGGGATAGTTAAAACTCTTAACTTCAATATCTATAATATAGTAAAAAGGATCGCTTTTCTCCTCCATATTCTTTATTAATCATAGAATCTCGTATACTCATTATAAACTTATGAAAGTTAATGTAAAGTTCATTAAAGTATGAAAAATAACTATCCATAAATAAATATGCTCTATTAGTCATATTCATAAAATTGGAAGCAAAGTTTATTAATAAGCACGAGAAAGAATTTAAATGATAAAAGTATGGCATTCGGCCCCACAGATACAATAATATTGATTGTTGTAGCCCTAATAGTGCTATTCGGAGCTTCAAAATTACCAGATATTTTTAGATCTCTAGGAAGAGCCACTGGTGAATTCAAGAAGGGTAAGTTAGAATCAGAGATGGAATTGGCACAGCTACAACAACAAGTGCAGCAACCACAAGTACAACAACCTACCTCAAGAGAAAAAGAATTAGAAAACAAGTTACAAGAACTTCAAAAGCAATTAGATGAATTAAAGAAACAATCTCAAAATCAATCTAAGTAATTTCCCTTTTTTATCACGGTGATCAAAATGATAGGAAATTTAGATGATTTTTTAATTATTGTATTAGTGGGTGTTTTACTCTTTGCAGGAGATAAAAGCTCTGCAAGCTCTATAAAAAATGTGCTTAAAGGGTACAATGAATTCAAGAAAAGGAGAGATGAGTTAATGACTGAATTAAGGAAAGAACTCAATCAAGTAACTGAGGAGACTACGACACCAGTAAAAGAAGTTTCCAATCATTTCAGAGCCGGTGTTAAAGAGCTAAACAATACATATAGTGATACAAGAAGCAGTTTAGAGAACATGAGGGTAAAATTATTAGAAGAAAGGATAAAGGAGCTTGAAAGAGAACTGGAAGAATTAAAGAAGAATCAAAATGGCAGTGATATCAAATGAGTGTTCAGAAACCCACTACCGATAAGGAGACTCCTTTAATTGAACATTTAAAAGAGCTTGCAATTAGAGTTAAAAATATAATTATTTATCTCTCTATATTCTTTTTCATATACTTTGCTTTTGATATTTCGTTTATTAAAGTAGGGGCTTATACAATTCCTATTATTTATCCGTCTCTTTATCATAGTATTGCAATTGAGGTTGATAATATGTTCTTAGATAGAGTAAAACCTGCAGGTCTTCATTTAATCACGTTAAACCCATTTGATCCCTTATATGCCTCAATGTATGTCTCATTTCTATTAGCCTTAATAACTTCATTTCCATTAGTATTTAGAGAGATCTGGGCGTTTATTGCTCCAGGGTTGTATGAGCATGAGAAAAAAGTTGTTAGGAATGTCTTACTTCCTGCTACAGCTCTTTTTATTGCAGGAGCTTCTTTTGCCTATTTTTTAATTATTCCTTTTATGATGTTATTTGTTTATAGACTAGACCTAGAGTTAGGAGTAGATCCCACCCTTAGTTTAAGATCCTTTGTAAGTACTGTAGTAACTCTAATGGTAGCTGTAGGCGGTTCTTTTGAATTCCCATTAGTTATGACTTCTTTGACCCAATTAGGTTTAGTAAAAGCAAAGACATGGAGAGAAAACTGGAGATGGGGAGTTTTAGTTTCGTTTATAATAGCATGGATAGTTTCTCCTGGTACAACTGGGGGATTAATAGAAACAACTATCGGTGTAACTCTATCTACTTTATATTTTGTAGGAGTTATAGTTTCGTCAATTATTGAAAAGAGGAGATCGAAAAAAGAAAACAGCTTATTAGTAAAATAACTGAAATCGAACGAATTTTAAACTAATATTTATTTTCTACTTTTTCATTCTAATATACGTGCCTCAAACATTAACCGAAAAAATTTTGAGTAGGGCAGCTGGGAAGACTGTAACACCCGGAGACGTAGTAGAGATAAAAGTAGATATTGCCGCGTTTCACGACCTAACTGGTTATCACGTAATAGAAGTAATGGAAAAAGCTGGAATGCTGAAAGTTTTTGATAAACAGAAAATTGTAATAGCGTTTGACCATTTAGCTCCACCACCAGATGTTAGAAGTGCAGAAATACAAGACCAAATAAGAAAATTCGTGAAAGACTTAAAGATGCCAAACTTTCATGACATAAACTATGGGATATTACATCAAGTGTTGTTAGAAAAATATGCTAACCCCGGGTATGTAATAGTTGCTGCAGATAGCCATACTACAACTTCTGGTGCAGTTGGAGCTTTTGCTCAAGGTCTAGGAGCTAGCGATGTTGCTGCAGCAGTAATAACTGGAAAAACATGGATAATGGTTCCCCAACCATTCAAAGTCACATTAGAAGGTAAGCCTGGTAAATGGATAAACGGTAAAGATGTGGCATTGAAGATTCTAGGTGACTTTAAGGCAGATTACTTTAATGGAATGACTTTAGAGGTATTTGTAAAGGAGCCATCAGCTTTCCCAATGGACTATAGAGCTACAGTTTCAAATATGGGTATTGAAATGAACGCAGATGCATTAATGTTTATACCAGACTCAGAGACAGTAAACTATATTAAAACTATGAGAGGGTATGAGCCACAAGTAGTTACACCAGATGAAGGTGCAAAGTATGTTGATGAATATACAATTGATCTTGGAAAATTAGACCCATTAGTTGCTGCTCCTCACAGTGTAGATAACGTTAAGACAGTAAATGAGGTCGAAGGAACTCCGGTTGATCAAGTGTTTATTGGCTCTTGTACAAATGGTAGAGTAAGTGACTTTGAAATGGCTGCCAAGATATTAAAGGGTAAAAAAGTTAAAGCAAGGTGTATTGCAATTCCAGCATCATACAATTTGTTCAAAAAAGTAATGGACTTAGGATATATAGAGACTTTAGTTGACGCAGGATGCATAATAACTTATGGAACGTGTGGACCTTGTTTAGGAGGGCATTTTGGTGTTGCAGGGCCCGGCGAAACTATTGTATCTACAAGTTCAAGAAACTTTAAAGGAAGGATGGGAAGTAATGAATCAAAAGTTTATTTGGCAGGGCCTGCAGTTGCAGCAGCCTCTGCGTTAGAGGGTAAAATAACTGATCCAAGGGTGGTAGCATGATAGTAGAAGGAAAAGTAATGAAATTTGGAGATAAAATAGATACAGATATAATAATACCAGCAAGATACTTAAAGTATACTGACCCACAATATTTAGCTCAACACGCAATGGAACCACTAGATCCAGAGTTTTATAAAAAAGCTTCTGTCGGTGTAATTTTAGTTGCTGGTAAGGTATTTGGTATGGGATCTTCAAGAGAGCAAGCTGCAATTGCTCTAAAGGCTGCAGGAGTAAGGGCAATAATTGCCGAATCTTTTGCAAGGATATTCTATAGAAACGCAATAAACAATGGTTTACCAGCAATAGTTTTACCGGAAGCTACTAAGTTGATTAACCAAGATGATTATGTAAAAGTCAATGTTGAGACTGGAGAAATTATAGTAAACAATCAAAAGACATACAAAGGTAAGGGAATAAGCGGAATGCCTTTAGATATACTGAAGACTGGCGGATTATTAGATTATTTAAAGAAAGTTTCGGTTAACAACTAAGATTTTCCCGAAATAAAAAGATTTTTGTATTTTTAGTCCCTTTTTTATCATATGAGAGTTAGTTTCGTTTTACTCTCTCTCTTATTTATGCTGGTAGATGAGCCTATAGCTCTCTATTCACTAGGAAAAGTATATGGAAATGAAGTGATGTCTTTAGCTCTTTCGCCCTGGATCCTCGTACCATATTCGTTAATAGTATTTTTCGTTGAATATCTAATAATTTCAGCTTTTTATCAAGTATTGTCTAAATTTTTGCATTCCTTAAAGAGAGTAAAAGGCTCTCACTAGGTTTCTTTTCCCATTCATTTTCAAATACTAAGTCCTCTGGAGATTGCTGTTCCCTTTGCTCTCTCGCATCGTTGTATGGACTCATCTTATTTCAAGCTATATTAACTTAAAGCATCCGTAAAAACTTTCTATTTCTCGGCCCTACCTTATATAAGATTCATATATGATGTAAGTTTTCCTTTGCTAAATACCTTAGATGTGTTGTTAATATCTGCAAGAATGCACGTACTGAATATATGTTTATTCCTTAGTTGCCATTAGAAGTCTCACTTTATCATTATCCTTTACTCAGCAATGAATCGCATTAAAAATAAAAAATTTTACAAGGAAAAAATTTTGGAAAACTTATAAGAATCCTATTTTTATTGATTTTCTCCCATTTTTCTTAGGATTTCAAGACCATTTACAAAGGCTCTATTCCCTGTGATAAATCTAATTATTGCAACCGTATCTAAAAGTTCTTTAACGGTACCCCCATTTTTAAAGTATTGAGTCAAATACACCTTTTCGCATTCAAGACTATGTATTGAAGCGCTTACAGCATATGCTATTAAAAATGCATACTTCTTTTCAAGTTTTAAAGGATTCTGAAGCAGCTCATTGCTTTCTCTCAAATGCTCTTTCAAAAGGTCTACAGAATATTGGGATAATGCTTTAGGGGATTCTGGAACAAATCCGAGCCCTGATTCGATTTTCTTTAAAATATTCTCTGCCTCTTCTTTTTCGCTTGGACTTATATCAACATTTCCTACGACTGCGGGAAATGTGCTTGACACTGTCATAAGGGTCGAAGACATTAAAGCCATTTTTGTGAAGCGCATTGTATCAAGGATCTCGTCATTTGTAGCACCAAATTTCTTTGCTAACCTATAATGAATCATTGCAGATTCTTTTGGCCCGTTTGCTAGTGCAACTGCCATTGCTATTAATGCTGCAATCTTTTTTGGTATGTTTTCTCTGCCAAGATAAAGCTTTATGTTTTCATTAAACTGTTCTATGGCTAGATTTTCATTATATTTCGCTAGAAGCCTTATTACCTCAGGTACTTCTCCAAGAGAATTTTTTGCAAATTCTTCAATTTCTTTATAAGTTACCAATATCTTACCCGATACTATGTTTGTATCCAATGTATTTAAAACTATTTCTTTGCATGTTATCATAAATTGAAACTTTGTACTAAATTAATATAAATCACAAAGAAAAAGAAAAAAATTAATACATTATCAAAAATTTACACATGTATGTAGTACCATCCGTCTTGTTGTTTTCTTAGTATTTCAACAAATCCTCCTTTGGGAGTTGCTTCTACACCATGAACAAGATCAGAGGGCTTAATATTATGCATTTCCATAGATGTTCTGCATGCCATCACTTTTACTTTTTCCGCACCTAGCATGGGTTTTATGGCTTTCTCATCGGTTACTGCATGTATAGCTGTTTCAAGGAATACAACTTCTATGCGTTCGATATCTTTCTCCATAGCAAGATGCGTGGCAACAACATTTGCCATATCAATTTTTTCCTTTTCTGACACTTATATTATTATATTCATAACATTAGTTTGTTTCAAATTAACCTATAAAATATACTATAAAACTTGATGTATCTACTGTCCTGAAATCATTGAATATAGAAAAGGCGCGTTTTCAAATAAAGGTTCTTAAAGCTGAATAAACACAAGACCGACAATATTATCAGAGCAAAAATAAAAGAAAAGAGCTACAAGCAGGTTGCAAGGAATCTGGAAATAAGTGTATCGATAGTGAAAATGGTTATTTCTTGTGTCTTTTTGACTATAGCATCAATAATTTTTCCAGCTAATTCAAGGTACGTTCCTAAATTGTTGATATATCATATATATTAATTTATGTTAATTCTATAGATCTATTGTCAAATACTTTTTTCGTTGAATATCTAATAATTTCAGCTTTTTATCAAGTATTGTCTAAATTTTTGCATTCCTTAAAGAGAGTAAAAGGCTCTCACTAGTTTTCTTTCCCCATTCATTTTCAAATACTAAGTCCTCTAGAGGAAGTCTTCTTCCCCAACCCTTTTCTTCTAACTCTGGTATTTCCGGGAACTTTGATGCATAACATAGAGTCAAATATGCTATTACTTCTATGTTATTGGGAATTCTTAAAATCCTCTTTAAATCTTCTTTTCTAAAGAAGCTAACCCAACCAACTCCAATACCTTCGGCTGTAGCTGATAACCAGAGATTTTCTATTGCTAGAACAGTTGAGTAGTTACACGTTTCTGGTATTGTGAGTCTACCCAAAACATAAGGCCCAAATCTGTTCATATCACAAGTTACTACTAAATTTACTGGTGACTCTAATATTGCATCAATCTTTATTTTATCAAATATTTTCTTCTTTTCTTCGTCTAGTTTTTCTCTAAAATCTCTTCTTTGTTCATCTACTAACTCTTTAACTTTCCTCTTTATTTTCTCATCTTTTATTACAATAAAATTCCATGGCTGAGAATATCCTACTGAAGGTGCTAGATGTGCTGATAAAAGCAGTTTAGCTAAAACCTCATCTGGAATAGGATCGCTTTTACAATAACTCCTTAGGTCTCTTCTTCTTTTTATTGCTTCATACAAGTCCATGGTTAAGTTATCCAAATGTAGGTTTATATATTTAAAGAAAAAAGATTTCATTCACTATTGCTTAAGTAAAGTTGTAATGCTTTTACTCCCTCTCCTACTCTTACGTCCTCACCCAACTTTCTAAGCACTCTTTCAATTGTTGCTATGGTTGCTACTGCATCATTCTCTGTAACCCATCCCATATGACCAATCCTAAAGTATTTACCTTGTAACGCTGGATGAACGCCTGGGGCTAGTTCAATACCTTCTGACACTATGTCTGTAAGCACATTTCCAGCATTTACTTTCTTAAGCAAAACACCTGTCACAGTATTGCTGTAAGCTTCTGGTCTTTTTGCTACTATTTCAAGCCCCATACCTTCAACACCTGCCCTTATAGCTGAAGCTACTCTTTCATGTCTTTTTATCCTATTCTCAAGCCCTTCCTCTTCTGTAATTATCTTGAGAGCTTCTTGTAGCATTAGAATTGTATGGACTGGAGGGGTTGAGAAATACACTCCTTTTCCTTCTTCCATTCCTCTCATAACTGGTAACCAGTTTCTTAAGTCAAGATAATATCCAGCAATACTTTTTTCGTCACTTAGCCTTTTCATTGCATTTTCAGATAATACTAAAATCCCGAGGCCCGGAGGTACACCTATTGCTTTTTGGCTAGCTGTTAAGTACACATCTACTCCCCAATCTTTTGCCTTTACTTCTTCAGCCCCAACACTTGAAACTCCGTCTACAACAACTAAATCAACCTGGTCTCTCACTGCCTTTACACTTTCCTTAATCGGTTGTCTAACTCCAGTACTAGTTTCTACGTGAGTAAATGTAACTAAGGAGTACCTCTCTTTTTTAACTTGTTTTTCTACCGTCTCAGGGTCTACGTAGTAGCCTGGCTCGGACTTTAATACATCAACCTTCACAGGGTATTTTTTAAAAATGTTTATCCATCTATCACCGAACACTCCGTTGCTTACTACAAGCACTCTTTCTCCTTCCTTAAGTAATGAAGTTACACTTTCCATAGCAGAAGTTCCGCCACCAGGGATTAAGAAGGGTTGATATGTACTGTCTACTTGAAATAGTTCTCTCGTCTTTTTCAGTGAGTATTGAAATGCTTGTATAAATTCTGGCGATGAAAATCCTACGTTATTTTTCAGTCCTACATAAAGTATTCTATCAAGTATATTTACTGGACCTACGTGCATGAGAATTCTTTTTTCTTTTCTTAACATGAGATATATCACGACTGAAAGTATTTATTCTTTTTAGTTTAGGAGAAACTCTAACATGTATTATCTTGCCCATCTTTTATAATAATACTACATAAGATATTGATCATGATTGATTTAGCTAACTATATGGTAATTAGGAAGACTTTCGAAAATTTCAAAGATGATTTTTCGAGTTGCACGAATGTGAAGGAATTGAAGCTTAAAACTCAGAAATTCCTATCTTTCATTTCATCTCTAGATGTGGAAAGTAGTTTAAAAGATTTTGTTGCGAAGCAGAAAGAGATTGCTAAGAGATTGCTTCTAGTGATAAATATTCGTTATATTATAATCTTTATGTACAAGTATTTAGTTCAAAGACTTCTCTCTCAGCTTCTTTCATTAATTAACAACGCTCTCAGCATTTTAGGTTCTCAAATTAGATGATTGAAGCTTTAAGGCACTCTTCAATTTTTTTAGCATCTTCTTCTGGTACAGGTCTTTTAAGGTTTGCTGGGACATTTCTTAAATACTTGGAAAATTGATATTTGTCTTCTATGAATGAAAGAGATTTAATCAACTCCCTAGAATCACATTCGCCGATGATTACTGGTTCTACTTTTACTCTATATATATCAATCGCTTTCCCAGTTAACTGTTCATTAGGGTAGAGTATTGTTTCGTCAACGTACCAATCAGAAACTACTCTATATATTCCGACAAATTTCCCTCCATATTTTTTCGCATAGTATTTGTTAACATAAAATATTATATAATCACCTACTTTGATGTATCTTTGCACAGATTCTTTGCGAAACCCAAATATGTTAGTTTTAACGACTGTTTCCCAAAAGTCTTCTTGTACTGGCACTATCCAATACATACAAGATTTCACTCTTCATGAAAATATTTAAATGTATTGTAATATTACCGCTTGAAAACTAGAGGTTACTTAAACGAATTTGCTTGGTAATGAAATAAAGAAAGAAAATTCGGAAATGACTTAAGTATTTCAAATAACACAAAAGTTTTATCTCGAGAAGAAATTTGATATTTTGTCGAACTTCCTCTTCATTCCTAAAAGCGTTTAGTTGTAAGCTTTATTAGTGATGAAGACTACAATTATTAACGTGAAAAAGCTATTTCTCTTTACAACTCCTAAAAGAAGATCTTCTGTGGAGGAGTATGAACTCTCTCTCCTCTCAAGGATTGATGAAAAATTTGGCCTTGGGGAATTAATGGAGTATGGAAGATGGAGTGAAGGGGAAATAAATTACGTTTATGCTAGGTTTAGAGGAGGAAGTGTCAAGCTTAGGTATATAGAAGGAAAAGAAGGTATTGCATCAATTAGGATGAAAAAATACTTAAATGAGAAGAAAGATTTCAGCTAACATAACTGCAAATAATCCAGACATAAATATTCCGTCAAAGGTTCCCATACCTCCAATACTTACGACTTGTGGACTTGATTCGATAATTTTCTTCAAATTCAGTAAGTCAGCCCCTATTAAAGACCCCAAGACGCTACTAATATAAGCCGAGACTGGTATTAAGTAACTCATTTTGTAAAAGATCATGTAACTTAGTAGGACTGAAAAAAGTGGGGCAATAAGCGGATTCATAACTACTCCTACACCCGGGACTACCCTAGAAAAAATTTTACATATTACAATTAGAAGAACTAGATCAATTAGCAAAAGGAAAAATGTGTTCCCTTTAAACGCTAAGTACATTAAAGTTATAGAAAGTAATGTTGGTATTATAGCTCCTCCTACATTTACAGCTATAAGTGTTTTCATTATCCTTTGAGCTATTCTTGGTACATAAACTGGAATTCCAAAAACGTAAACTACATCGACTTCTGGTGCTAAAGCTTCCCTATTAACTTCTTTAATTACAATGTTTACTGGGCTAAAGACTAAGCTAAAAAGAGCTAATTCTACAGATAACAAATAACTTATGAGAGGATTGACACCAACGGTTTTGAGTAATGAAGTGAAGTATCCAATTGATACAAAGAATATTATTATCCCAAGAAAGGCATAACCGATTGCAAAAACGCCTCTGAATGGTGTTAGTATTAAGATTCTTTTAGCCACTAGCTATATTCCATCTCCCTACATAAATTTTTTACAGTAATATAGTCAGAGAAGGTGTTTACGTTAATTATTTCACCGTCATAGTACACATTCTCATAGTCTTCAAAGTCTAATCTATTCCATAGGCTTATTCCAACAAATCCGTTTTTCGTTACTAATGAACAAATTGATTTTTTACATGAAAATAGAGAAAGAATAGCTTCTTCTCGTATAAATGGTGTGTCAGATGGTACTATTAGAGTAGGAAAACCTGTCTTTCTTAAAACTGAAACAACGTCATATTCATATCCTTTACCTTCTGTGAGAATTTTCTTAAAATCAGTAAAAACTAATGGACTTGACGGTGTAATAGCTAGATAAATTTCTCTAGTAAAGTTAGTTAGTGTTTTGTAAACCCAATAAAACATAGGGTAACCGCATAAATCAAGAATTGGCTTAAGGGGGGAAAGTCTAGTACCCTTACCTCCTGCCATTATGACTGCTTTCAAATTTAACAAGTTCCTCCTCGAAGTCATTTTCATAAGTACCCTCTCCTTTTATTTCTAATACACCCTCTCCTTCAACTATTTTACCTATTATAACACCTCCAAGCTCTTCTATCTTTCTTGGTTCTCTTGTTATCACGACAAAAGCACCAGAAGAAATTAAAGTATAAGGATTGAGGTTTAGCGCTTTAGTTATTTCTGCAGTTTCATTAAGAAGTGGCGGTCTCTTTTCAATAAACACTTTCTTTCCAGTGGCTTTTGCTATTTCTAGTAATGCTTGATAAACTCCTCCTTCAGTTGTATCATGCATTGCAACAACATAGTCTTTAACTCTTATAGCGGTCTCTTGTACTGGGATCAACTTCTTTAGTTCTTTAGCTTTTTCTATGCTTGTTTTGGAAACTCCCCTCTTGATAAGTTCTTCTTCATATTCATTTGCTAGAATCCATGTCCCCTCTAAACCTGCATAACCAAAGAATCCAATATAATCTCCAACTTTTCCATCTGATAATTTGACAATACGATCTGAAAAGGAAAATGCTGTTGTTATTACAATGTCTTGTTGTAAACCCCTTGTTACTTCAGTATGCCCTCCAACAACTGAACAATTAAGTATCGCACACGCTTCGTTAATACCGTCAATTACTTCGTCTAGGTTCTCCTTTTTAGAAAGTAAAATAGTAGTTAGAACCCATTTACAAGGTACCCCTTTCATATTAACATCATTGCAAGCTACTGCTATCGAGAGAAAACCAGCATCTTTACCAGCTTCAGTTATTGGATCAGAGTGAATTACTAAGTATTTTCCCTCTATCTTTACAATTGCATCATCTTCTCCTATAGATGGGCAAACGTTACAATTTCCCGATCTAATTTTATCCAAGAAATCTTTTAAAGGGATTTTTCCAAAAAGCATAAATTTTATTCGATCAACGGATAAATATGCATTTAATTGAAGTTGATGATTTAAGGAAAATTTACAAAAATGACGTTGAAGCATTACAAGGCATTTCTTTCACTGTTGATGAGGGTGAGATATTTTCCTTTTTAGGCCCAAACGGAGCCGGTAAAACTACTACCATTAAGATCTTATCTTGTGTACTTAAACCCACAAAAGGCAAAGTAATCGTTGCTGGATACTCCTCTCCAAAAGACTGTGGAAAAATAAGGAACATTGTAACTGTTGTGCCCCAAGATTTTCAAGGGTTTTCTGACTTAACTGTTAGGGAAAACATTGAATATTTTGCTAAGCTTTACTCTTCAGATAAGGTAGAAGAGATAATAGAGAAGCTTGATTTAAAAGAACATGAAAGAAAAAGATTTAGAGAGTTATCAGGAGGATTGAAGAGAAGAGTTGGAATAGCTTGTGGACTTGTAGGGAATCCTAAAGTGATTTTCCTTGACGAGCCAACAACCGGTTTAGATCCTAAATCAAGGAGAAACATTTGGGAATTAATAAAATCGTTGAAAAATGAGAGAATTACAATCTTTTTAGCTACTCACTACCTAGATGAAGCAGAGAAATTGGCTGATAAAGTTGCGGTAATATACAAAGGAAAGATAGTTAAAATCTCATCTCCAACTGAATTAATGAAAGAATTTCAGAAAGAGAATTTAGAAGAAGCTTATCTAGCATTAATAAATCAAATAGAGAGTGAGAGAGAATGAGAAACATTATACCTACAGCAGTTGCAATCATAAAGGATAACCTTAGAAGTAAAGTGACAATTTTCTTCGTAGTTTTCTTTCCATTACTCATAGCAACTATCTTCTCCCTTATTACAATATCTCCTCAACCTCATATTACTGTTTATGTTCAAGGGGATAATGCAACTCAAATAGCTTCCTATTTAAATTCTAGCAAACTTTTCATAGGAATTATGGGCGGAAATCCATCTTTAGTTAAATTAAATCAGCAAGCTATGTTTTTAAATTTAACTAGTAAAGAAATTTATTATAATCAACTAGAGAGCAATTATGTTCCAGTACTTCAAGCTTATTTATCCTCTTATCCCCAAAAGGATGATTTCAAA